>JBASAV010000286.1:0-4297 GCA_049650785.1 Lewinella sp.
GGGTTCGGTGGTAGCGAGGCGGAGACCAGTTGGCTGGCCCTTCAGTTCAACGACTTCACCTCACCCCTCTACAATATCGTCTACTTCGTACTTGTTGTGGCCTTCACCTACGTATACACGGCGTTGGTGGTCAACCCCAGCCAGTACACGGAGTATCTGAAGCGTCAGAACGCCTTCATTCCCGGTGTACGGGGCGGTACGGAAACGGAAGAATACATCGACTCCATCACCAGTCGGATTACCCTGCCCGGATCCATCCTGCTCGGTCTCATCGCCATCCTTCCCGCCTTCGTGGCCGGTATGGGCGTTAACCAGCAGTTTGCCATCTTCTTCGGCGGTACCTCCCTGATCATCATGGTGGGTGTGGTACTGGATACGCTACAGCAAATTGATACCTATCTTCTTATGCGCAAGTACGACGGCCTGTCCAAAGAAGGTCGCCTACAGGGCCGGGGAACCGGTAGTCGGATGCAGCAGATTGGTGCCGACTTCTAGTCAATCAATAACGAACCTTCAATTTGAGCGGATGCCTTTTTAAGGCATCCGCTTTTTTTTGGGCAACTTTTTGAGCACGGCCTATCATTCATTCGGTGTAACCATCTACTCGTGAGCGCTCGACAATTTTGGTCATTAATCAAGTCTGCCGTACGGGGAGAAGAGCACGACTTTACGAGTGGTAGCATTCGGAAGGCGATCGTGTTGCTCGCGATACCCATGATGCTCGAGATGGCTATGGAGAGCGTATTTGCTCTGGTGGATACCTTTTTTGTGGGACGAATTGGGGTGGAGGCACTGACCACCGTCGGGCTTACCGAGGTAATGATGACCCTCATTTATAGTCTAGGTGTGGGTCTTAGTGTGGCTCCCATGGCCCTGATCGCCCGCTTCATCGGAGAGAAGGATACGGCTATGGCCAGCCGCGCTGCCGGACAGTCCATTGTCCTCACCGTCGTCCTCAGTATTATTTTGGCCGTCCCGGCATTTATCTACGCCGCCGATCTATTGGCACTCATGGGGGCCGGACCCCGGGTTATTGAGCAGGGCATCGGGTATACCCGCATTCTGTTTGCTGGCAACGGCATCATTATGCTCCTTTTTCTGCTTAATGGGGTTCTGCGCGGGGCCGGTGAGGCGGCTACGGCAATGCGGGTGCTATGGATCGCTAATGGCATCAATATCGTGCTGGACCCCCTACTCATTTTCGGCCTGGGTCCCATTCCCGGGTTCGGGGTGGAGGGGGCCGCCATAGCCACGACCATCGGGCGAGCGACGGGGGTGGGGTATCAACTCTACATTCTGGCAACCGGCCGCTCCGTGGTTCGGCTTACCCGGCAAGACTGGCGCTTCGATCCGAAGATGCAGGTACGCATACTGCGGATCGCTGCGAACGGGGCCTTCCAGTACGTCATCGGTTCGGCCAGCTGGATCTTTCTCGCACGCATCATCGCCAGCTTTGGGGCGGCAGCCGTGGCGGGCTATACGGTGTCGATTCGTCTCATCCTGTTCACTCTCTTGCCGGCCTGGGGACTCAGCAATGCGGCCGCCACCTTTGTCGGGCAGAACTTAGGGGCCAAACGGGCGGACCGGGCCGAACAGGGAGTATGGTGGACGCTCGGCATTACGACCGCTTATCTATTCGTCCTATCCTTCGGGTACTACTTTCTGGCGAGTCCTCTGGTCGAGGCATTCACCCAGGACGCCGCCGCGGTGGCGTACGGGGTAGAGGCGCTGGAGATCTTTGCCATAGGATACGTCATGTTCGGGCTCGGTTTGATTCCCGTTCAGGCCTTCAACGGTGCGGGGGACACGGCGACGCCCACCTTGCTCAATTTCGTGTGCTTTTGGCTGGTCGAGATACCGTTGAGCTATTACCTGGCGGTATCTCTGGGATATGCCGTTGCCGGCGTTATCTGGGCCGTAGTCATCGCGGAGATTTTACTGGCGATTGTCGCGATATGGCTGTTCCGCCGCGGTAAGTGGAAGCTGAAGGAGATCTAAGCAGGGCGCTTCGTACCTAGTAAAACCCCCGATGCCCAATCGAGGTGGCAAACGTTCAGGTCTTTCCGGCTCATTAGCGTATCCGTAAGCTTCTTCGCTTTAGCTGCGTGACCATCCGGCCAATTCTCCTGGGGGAGCATATCATCAACCAGATATAGGGCGCCGGGGCGCAGGAGAGAAAGCGTCAAGGGAAGGTGGGTGTACTTACCGGCCCATGTATCCGCGAAGATCAAATCGAAGCCAGGACCTTGGTAGCGTTCGATCCAATCCCCGCCATCGGTACACACGACCTTCACCCGATCGTCGCTTGCGAATAATTCAGAAGCGAAGGTGACGTAGCGGTCATCATGATCGAGCGAAATGATGGTAGCACCGGGATCCATACCACTGACCATCCAGGATAGAGAAAGCCCCACCCCCGTTCCGAGCTCCAGAAACCTCCCCCCGGGTTTTGCGGCAACCAGGGTGCGCAGGAGCTTACCTACCCGGTCATCCGAAGGTATAGTGAAGTGCATAGCGGCTTGTGCTTCCCGAATTCGGGCGATTTGTGGGGGTGGGGCCTGATGACGTTGCGGCATATCTTTTCCTTGCGTTCACTCGAAATAGGGGGCTTTTCGGTGAAAGTCCCCTTCAATCCAATCAGTTTTTACGACTTCCCGCAGGCTACAGGCTACCGCTTACCTTTGTGCGGCGTACAGTAGGTGACCAATCAGTAATGGAGCATACGGTGATAATCGGTGGGGGAGCTGCCGGATTCTTTGCGGCAATCAGTTTGGCCCAGCGACAACGGGGCGGGCAGATCACCATACTGGAGCGGGGCCGTTCCGTACTGGAAAAAGTGCGCATTAGCGGTGGGGGCCGTTGCAACGTTACCCACGCGTGCTTCGATCCGCGGGAATTGGTGAAATACTATCCCCGCGGGGGGCGCGAATTACTTGGTCCTTTCCACAAGTTTGCCTGCGGGGATACGATGGGTTGGTTTGCCGACCGGGGGGTTCCGCTGAAAATCGAGGATGACGGTCGGGTATTCCCCGAATCGGATACCTCACAGAGCATCATCGATTGCCTGTGGCGGGAGGCGAAGCAGGCAGGCGTCAAGGTGGTGACGGGCGCCCGGGTAACTGAGTTGAATTCTCCTGCGCCCCGCCGCCCAAGTTGGCTGATAAAAGTTGGCGAGCAGCACATGGAGGCCGACCGGGTAGTAGTGACCACCGGCAGCAATACCGGAGTATGGGATATGCTACGCAAGTTAGGTCACCGGCTTGTCGATCCGGTGCCTTCGCTGTTTGCGTTTAACATCGCCGATAAGAGCCTGCGTGCGCTATCCGGCGTCAGCTTGCCCTGGGCACAGTTAGAGATCGAGGGCGAGAAGTTGCAGGCGGATGGCCCCCTGCTGATCACCCACAAAGGCTTAAGCGGTCCGGCCGTGCTGCGATTGAGCGCCTGGGGGGCGCGCAATCTTCATCCCCTGGCGTACAATTTTACGTTGATCGTTAATTGGCTGGCCCGCCGACCGGAGGACGTACGGGAAGACCTGATCGAGACGCGCAATTCCCGGAGCCGGCAACAGATCGGCACCCGACCACCGGTGGATCTCCCGGCACGTCTATGGCACATGTTGATCATCCAGGCGGGGGTGTCGGCGGAGGGGCAGTGGGCGCAACTATCTAACCCGGAGCTAGCCAAACTGGTAGAGGTCCTTACCGGCAGCCGGTACCGCGTGAACGGAAAGGCTACCAACAAGGATGAATTCACCACAGCCGGGGGACTGGCCCTGGAAGAGCTCGACTTCCGTGATTTTCAATCCAAGGTGCATCCGGGGCTATTTCTGGCCGGGGAAGTACTGGACATCGATGCCATTACCGGAGGATTTAACTTCCAGGCAGCGTGGACGGGCGGCTACCTGATCGGGCAGGCCGGATAGCTGACCACGCTAAAATGGCTCTTCGGCCAACGTTTCGGAAGTCGGTGCCGTCTACCGGGTAGCTAAATCCATATTATGTTCTTTCGACTTGCCGCCAGCCTGCTTGCACTTGCCTTTGCATCGTGTGAGAAAGATAATGTGCTGCTCCAGGATCCACCGATGACAGTATCCATGGAAGTGCAGTCGGTGGGCGGCAGCGACCAGTATACAGCATCCATCAGACAGCAGCAGGTCTCACCCCGGCGAGACACCTGGAACCCGAGCGGTGAAAGGTGGCGCCGAAATGCCGATGGTAGTATAGAATTGATAAAGCAGTTGACCTGTACGATCATAAAGCCCGGAGAAAGGGAGACCGAGCTGGAATTGTACCTCGCC
>JBASAV010000287.1:0-7866 GCA_049650785.1 Lewinella sp.
ACGTGCTCCGGACCGGAAACGTAGCGGGGCCGCACGTCCAGGATGTCGGCATTTACCGTGACGTCGAGCTGCTGGGTCTCTCCGGTGGCGTAATTCAGGTGGTGGAGGTAGCCGGCCTGCTCGAATACGATACCGTCCGGGCCGGCCTGCGGACCGAAGACGGGGAAGTCATCGAAGGAGGTCAGCGCCTCCACCTCTTCCGTACCGGGGTCGTAGAAATAGAGATTGTACTCCCCGTCGCGATCGCTGCGGAAATACACTTTCCCGTCGTGCCACTGGGGGTGCATATCGTTGCTGCCGCTTTCCGGCTTGGGGATTTCGGTGACGGAGTTATCGGTCGTATCGAAGATCCAGATGCGCGAAACCGTACCGCCACGGTATCCCTTCCACATGCCGGAAGCATCGTAATTGGGGCTGTAGGCGACGTATCGGCCATCGGCGGAATACGCTCCGGAAAAGGCGGTCGGGATAGCTAGTTGCTCCACCTGGCCTCCGTTAAGCCCGATGGTGAATAGTCGGTTGAAACGGTTGGTAAACACGTTCCGCTGGGAAGTAAAGAGTACCCGGTCGCCCTCGGGCGTAAATCCCTGCACCTCATCGTCGTACGGATGCCAGGTCAGCCGCTCGGGAATACCGCCTATGGTGGGTACGGTATATACGTCCACGTTGCCATCGTAAGCTCCGGTAAAGGCGACGGTCTGCCCGTCCGGACTGAATACCGGTCCGTACTCATCCCCTTCCCCGATGGTCAGGCGACGCACGTTGCCGCCGTCGCGGTCGGCCACCCACAGGTCCCCGGCGTAGGCAAAGGCGAGGTGGGAGTCACTGATTGCCGGATCACTCAACAGCCGGGTCTGCCCAAAGAGCAGGGAGCAGGTGAGAAGGAATACAAGCGTAACGAGGCTTCGTGCAAAAAGCATAGTAGAATTTGTTGCTGGGACAACCAATGTACGATGTGCTTCTACAAAGGTTGCATCCTGCCAACAGCTTTCTTCCTGCGCCCCGCCGCCCTGAACTAATCGGAAACCCAATTGCTTAATAGCAACCGACAAATGACAACCCCTCCCCATGACCATAGACGACAACGCCATTGTAACCCTGACCTACGAAGTCCGCGAAGGCGGACCGAGCGGCACCCTCCTCGAGCGCATGGATGTCAATTACCCCTTCAAGTTCATGTTCGGCACGGGGCGAATGCTGCCGGCCTGGGAGCGGCGACTGTTTGGTCTGAAGAGCGGGATGGGTTTCAGTTTCCTGCTCAGCCCCGACGATGCCTACGGGCAACCCAATGCATCGCACATCCTCAAAGCCCCGATCGAAATCTTTAAAAACGAGCGGGAGCAGATCGAGCCCGGCTTACTGGAGAAGGGGCAGTACATCACCCTCACCGATTCGACGGGTAAGGACGTCAACGCCAAGATCCTGGAATGGGACGAGGAGCAGGTTACGCTGGATGCTAATCATGCGCTGGCGGGGAAAACCCTGTTTTTTTCGGGGGCGGTGCTGGACGTGCGGGAGCCTTCCGTGGATGAGTTGGTGCGGAAGCAGTTTATTGGGGAGGATGGGGTCAGGAAGTGAGGTAAGTACGAAGTATAATTTTGGAAATACAAAGTTTAAAGGTGAGGGCTTAGCGTAGTACTCGGCAAACCGAAAAGGACCGGGCCTAATTTAAAACAATTTGTGTTTATTTTCGTGAATTCTTATCTTTGGGGAGTCCAACGCTTACACTATGCACAACCATGAACTCGAGGAACGGCTATTAGAATTTAGCGTACGGTGTACAAAACTCTGCCGCGCACTGCCTACGAAAAAGCATTACGACGCGGACCACGTGGCGAAACAGCTGTTGCGCGCCGCCACACATGCGGGGTTTCATTACCCAGAAGCCCGCTCCGCGGAGTCTACACGGGACTTTCTTCATAAATTGAAAGTGCTACTTAAGGAACTCAGAGAGGCCCGTGCTGAACTACGCTATATCCAGCGAATGGAATATGTAACACCGGATCGGGTACAGCCTTTGATCCGAGAATGCGGTGAATTGGTGGCCATGTTTACTGCGGGTACGAAGAAGCTTTCTGCCAAGATGGTCCAAAAAGCGGAGGCCAGGAAAGTGAGCTAGGCACTATAGCTTCTCCCGCCTAGTCAAATATTGTCGGACCTTCAAACTTCGTAATTCAAACTTTAAACATTGTCCTTCTTCTTAGCTGCGTAAGCAGCAAAGAAAGCCGGAACCACCTCAATCCCCTTATAAAAGTTCCAAAGCCCAAAGTGCTCGTTAGGCGAGTGCAAGCCATCCGTATCGAAGCCGAAGCCCATCAAAATGGTCTCGATGCCCAGCACCTCCTTGAATTTGGAAACGATAGGGATAGAACCGCCTTCGTACATCGGAACGGGTTCCTTGCCGAAGGCTTCCTTGATGGCGGCGGCGGCGGCGCGGTATTCATCCGTGTCGGTGGGGGTGACGTAGGGTTGTCCGCCGTGGTGGGGATGGATCTCCACCTTCACGGAGTCGGGCGCGATAGATTTGAAGTGCTCGGTAAAGAGCTTGGTAATCTTTTGGTAATCCTGGTTGGAAACCAGACGCATGCTGATCTTCGCGTTGGCTACGGCCGGGATGACCGTCTTGGAACCCTCCCCGGTGAAGCCGCCCCAGATGCCGTTGACGTCCAGGGTGGGCAGGATGCCGGTGCGTTCGTAGGTAGTGTAACCCGTCTCCCCTTCCAGACCGAATACGCCGGGGCTATCCATGTACTCCTGCTCGTCGAAGGGGGCGTCGCGCATGAGCTGCCGGTCGCGGTCGCTAGGGAAGTCGACGTCGTCGTAGAAGCCAGGGATGGTGATGTGCTTATCCTCGTCCTTGAGGCTGGCGATCATTTCGCACAGCACGTTGATCGGATTGGCGACCGCACCCCCGAAAAGACCGGAGTGCATATCGGCACGCGCACTGCGGACCTTCACGTCGAGGTAGGTCAGGCCGCGTAAACCGACGGTGATGCTGGGTGCATCTTTACTCAGCATACTGGTATCGGAGACGAGGATGACGTCCGCGGCCAGCATATCCTTATACTCGCTGATGAACGGCACCAGGTTGGGGCTGCCGATCTCTTCCTCTCCCTCGATCATGAACTTCACGTTGCAGGGCAGGCTGTCCGTCTGGATCATGGCTTCTACCGCCTTAACGTGGATGAACATCTGGCCTTTATCGTCGGTAGCGCCGCGGGCGAAGAGGGCGCCGTCGGGGTGATGCTCCGTCTTCTTGACCGTTGGTTCGAACGGGGGCGTATCCCACTCATCGAGGGGGTCGGCTGGCTGCACGTCGTAGTGGCCGTAGATCAGGACCGTGGGCAAGGTCTCGTCGATGATCTTCTCGCCGTACACAATGGGGTGACCATCCGTAGGGTAGAGCTCGGCTTTATCCAGGCCCGCCCGAACCAGGTATTCCTGAACGTTAGCCGCACAACGACGGGTATCTTTTTTATGCTCCGAGGCCGTACTGATGCTGGGGATGCGTATAAGAGCCTTCAGTTCGTCTAAGAAGCGATCGCGATGCTGGTCGATATAATCCTGGGTGGTCATGATCTTCGGTTTTAGTTGGCTAACGCGCAGCTGCTGCCAAGGTTAGGGCGGCGGAGCGCAGGAACAATGATAATCCCCGCAGCCGAACATGGCAGGCCGCACGTCGGGTTATAACATCAAAGAGAACACTATGAAAATCCGTAATTACTCCTCCCTTACGCTGACGGCTTTGGTAGCCGTATTACTCACTGCCTGTGGGGAAGATGTTTCCGCCGGGGAAGCCGTCGGTGCCGGCATCGGTATCTGGGCCATCGGAAGTATCCTGGCCTTCATCCTCGTGGTGCTTGCCGTACTCGATCTCATCAAGAAACCCTACCCAATGGAGAAGAAGCTCATTTGGGGAGTCGTCATTTTGGTGATCCCTTTCTTGGGGGCGGTACTGTACTTTATTCTGGGGCGGAATAAGCAGTCGGTTATATAGGTCGGTTGTCGGTTGTGCCCTCGCTTTGTTTGGGATATGAGTTATTGATTGTAGGTTTTCCTGGTGTTAGAGGTACATGTCCAGTAGCTCCGTCAGTCGTTCTTCGGAGATACCGCGCTCGAGGATGCCGCCGTGGGCAAAACTGATCTTGCCCGTTTCTTCCGAGACCACGAAGCAGGCTACGTCGATCTTTTCCGTAACGCCCACCGCGGCCCGGTGCCGTAAACCCACCGCGGACGGCAGATCGCTGTTTTCGGATACCGGAAGGATCGCGCTTGCCTTGACGATACGGCGATTGGAAATGAGGACCGCGCCATCGTGCAGCGGGCTTTCTTTGTGAAAGATGCTGACCAGGAGGCCGTAGCTGATATCGGCATCGATCGCCGTACCGCCGGTGATGACGGTGTCCGGATCGGCATCCTGCGTACAGACCATCAGTGCGCCCGTACGCTGTCGGGCCATGCGCAGGAAGGCGCGGCGCACGATTGCCGTTTGGGGGGCGTGCTCCCGATCAAACTCCTGGCGGCCCAGCAGACGGTTCCAAAAGCTGTCCCGTTGTCGGATGGTACCGCTACCCAGTAGCAGTAAGAATCGCCGAACCTCCGGCTGAAAGATGATAATCAGGCTGATAAAGCCGACCTGAATAAACTGGTTCAGGATGTTGCTCAGCAGGTCCATCCCCAGTGCCGTGAAGGCCTGGTAGCTGAAGAAGAGGGCGACAATCCCTACGAAGATGTTTAGCGCGATGCTCCCCCTGAGCAGGCGGTACAACCAGTAGATCAGGTATCCTACGACGAGTACGTCGAAGATATCCCAGATATCTACCGGCAGAAAACCGATCTGAAAGAGAAAGGGTAGGGGCATGCCTCAGGGCTACTGGATACTGTCGGATGTGGCGTTCAGCCGCTGCAGAACCAGATTGGTAATATCGTAGGTATCGTTCGTGATCAGTACGGCGGAATTCTGGCCCTGATTGAGGATGAAGTCATAGCCATTCTCCTCCTGCAGTTCTTCCAGGACCGCTTTCACCCGCTCGCTAAAGCTCTGCTGGATGCGCATCTGGTCTTCCTGGATGCTGTTGAGGGCGAGATCGCGTTGCTGGATGATCTCTTGCTCCTTACGCGCGATGCGTTGCTGCTCGGCCTGCACCTTATTGGGAGCCAGTAGCCCCTGCTGCATCTGATTCTGCAGGCCTTTCACTTCGGTCTCGAGGGCTTGCACCCGCCCGGCGTGGTTTTCCTGAGCCTTGATGAAGTTTTCCTCCAGCCGCTGCAATTCCGTGGCGACGGCGGTGTAACCGGCCTGCAGGCTGTCTACCTTGACAAAGACGATATCCAAACCGGAAGTGGCCCGGGCCGGGGTGCTTGCGGTGGCAGGGGAGTCGGCACGATCCGAACCGCTCTGGTCGCAGCCAAAAAAGGTGAGGCACAGCAGAACTAATGCGGTGCCGGAAAGTATTCTTGCAAAGTCGGTCATCAACACTGAGTTTATCGAAGGCTCAACCCCGCCCGGTTAATTTAACAGGAGGCGGATACCTTCGTAGATACCCCGCAAAAGTACAGTTTCAATATGGGACGCGACCGCCTCTTCATTCTGCTGGCCTTCTTTGTAACGTACTTCGTTTGGGGAGCTACCTATCTGGCTAACTACTGGGCCATTGACTCGATCCCGGTTTTTGGTATGGGAGCCGCCCGCTTCCTCACGGCCGGAAGTATTCTGTACGCGTTCACCCTGCTACGGGGCGATCGTACCCTGCCCAAACCCCGGCACGCCCTGAACAGCGCGATCATCGGCGTGCTATTGCTCAGCGTAGGCACCGGTGCGGTAGTATGGGCCCAACAGTACATTCCAACCAGCACGACTTCCCTTATCATCGCCTTCGAGCCCCTGGTGGTCATGCTGATGATGTGGGGGTTCCTCGCCAGCCGCCCACCGGTGAAGGCTTTTTTTGGCGCCTTCGTTAGTATCTGTGGAATGACGCTGCTAATTACCCAGCCGATTGCCGTAGGTGGCGGCGAAAGCATCTACGGCCTGCTGGGAATCGCCACCGGCATGCTCTGTTGGGGGGCGGGAATGCTCCTGCGTCAGCGACTGGACCTGGGAGAAAACCGCATGCGGGCTACGGCCATGCAGATGCTCGGTGCCGGTTTGGTGTTACTGCTCTTCAGTTTCGCCATCGATGAGTGGGCGGGCTGGTCGTGGCAGGAGGTCACCGAAAGATCGGCTTATGCCTGGCTATTCCTTGTCGTCTTCGGTTCCATCATCGCCTTTTCCGCCTTTAATTATCTGCTCGGGCAGGTGAGTGCCGATAAGGTGTCCACCAATACCTACGTCAATCCGGTTGTAGCGGTCTTGTTAGGCGGGCTACTGAATGGGGAGGCCATCACGGTGCAGTCTATGGTGGCCGGGGCGGTGCTTTTGGGGGGGGTGTATTTTATTAATTCGGCTACGGCTTAGCTGGTCCGCCGAGCTACGATTAGCACGTACTCCACCGATCCGTCGGCCGACCAGCAAGCTGTGCGGACGACGGGTACTTACCCCATCCGTCGTTCATAATCCGCATAGTCATAGTTGCGCCGATGCAAAATTTCCCCGTTAGCATCTACCAGGACGATATCCGGGTGGGGAACCCCGTTGAACATGGTGGATTTGACCGTCGTGTAGTGCGCCATATCCTCGAAAATGATGGTATCACCTACACGGGCCGGTTGGCGGAAGTAGTACGTATCCAGATAATCACCCGCCAGGCAACTCATGCCCCCCAGACGGTAAGGGTAGGCAAAGCCCTTTTTCTCTTTCTCACTTGCTCCCCGCACCGCCGGCCGGTAAGGCATTTCCAGGGTATCGGGCATGTGGCAGGTGAAGCTCACGTCTACCATCAGCGTGGCCGATCCGTAGTTGTTGACGATGTCCAGGACGGTGGCCGTGAGGTAGCCGGTCTGCCAGACGTGCGCGCTGCCCGGTTCCAGGATCACCCGCAGGTGGGGATAGCGTTCGCGCAGCTCCGTGAGGGTCTGGATCAACAGATCCAGGTCGTAGCCCTCGCGGGTCATCAGGTGTCCGCCGCCGAGGTTGAGCCATTCGATCTGCTCGAGGTAGTGGCCGAATTGCGCCCGTGTCCGTTCGATGAGGGTGGCGGTGGCGGCGGCGTCGCTTTCGCAGAGCGTGTGAATGTGGAGCCCCTTCAGCCCCTTAGGCGGTTTGGCCGGTAGATTGGGGAGGGTTTCTCCGAGTCGGCCAAACTTATTGGAGGGGTTATACAGGTCGGTCTCCACCGGGCTGTACTGCGGATTCACCCGTAGCCCGACACTCGTACCCAGGGACTCCCACTGTTTGCGGTACCGCTCCAGTTCCGTCAGGGTGTTGAAGGTGAGGTGCTCGGACATGCCGGCCAGCTCCTCAAATTCGCCCGGCCGGTACACCGGTGCGTAGACATGGGGTTTCCGACCGAAGTGGGTGGCAATCAGCTTGGCCTCGTTCAGGCTGCTGGCCGTAGCACCGGGCAGGTACTCCGCCATGAGTGGAAAAGCGGGCCAGAAGGCGAATGCCTTGAGCGCCAAAATAATCTCAACACCGGCGGCGGAGGCGACGTCGGAAACGATTTCCAGGTTTCGGCGGAGCAGATCTTCTTCGATGACGAAGGCGGGGGAGGGTAGGGCCATGCCGCAAAGGTAAATCAATTGCCCAGCCAGGCCCGGCAGGATTTGACACGCTGCCGGCTTACGATACTATCTCCTTCGCCCTCCGTATCGAGCTCCAGCGCCAGGCGATGATTGAAGTAAGCGGTGACTTTCCGGACGCCCGCTATGTGCACGAGTTGGGAGCGGTTGATCCGAAACCACACCGCGGGATCGAGGTCTCCCTCCAGC
>JBASAV010000288.1:0-2356 GCA_049650785.1 Lewinella sp.
TCATCGGCCCGTACGTGCTCGGGTTCGTGGGTGAGGAAGGGGAGGACATCCTCCACTTTGCCGAGCTGGGCGTGGTGATGATGCTGTTTCTCATCGGCCTGGAGATCGAGCCCATGAATTTTTGGCGGATGCGCAAGACCATCGTGGGCATGGGCGGAGCGCAGGTGGCCGGTACGATGGCGCTGACCTACGCCCTCTTTTATTTGGTAGGCTACGATTGGAAGGTATCCCTCGTATTTTCCATGGCGGTTGCCCTGTCTTCCACGGCTATCGGTCTGCAAACCATACGGGAGAAAGGGATGATGGATACCACCTACGGAGCATCGTCCTTCGCTATCCTGCTGTTTCAGGATATCATCGTCATCCTGATGCTGGCTATGATCCCGCTACTGACGACGGTGGAGAACGAGGCGGCCGGGGGGGAGGCGAATAGCTTCCTGGCTAGTCTGCCACTGGGGCTGCAGGGATTGGCCATCATCTTATCGGTCGTGTCGGTGGTCCTGGCGGGCAGGTATCTGGTGGTGCCGGTGCTGCGGCGGGTGGCTTCTACGCGCGTGCGGGAATTGCTTTCCGCGTCCGCCCTCCTGATCGTACTGGCCATTGCCTACCTGATGGAGATGGTAGGACTGAGTCCGGCGCTCGGGGCGTTTCTGGGGGGCGTGGTGCTGGCTACGAGTGAGTTCAAACATGAGCTGGAGAGCACGTTGGAACCGTTCAAAGGCTTGCTGCTGGGCCTGTTCTTCATGGCCGTGGGGGCGTCGATCAATTTCATTGTGATCGGTGATGATCCGTGGACGATCGGAGGCCTGGTGGCCGCCGTCATCGCGTTGAAGCTGCTGGTCCTGTTCGCGGTGGGTGCCTTTTTTAAGGTGAAAGTCGATCAACGGCTGCTGCTCGCGGTGGGCCTGGCGCAGATCGGGGAATTCGCCTTCGTGCTGCTTTCCTTTGCCTTTCAACTCGGCATCCTCAGTCAGGTGCAGCTCGACACCATGCTGGTCGTGACCGCCATCACCATGACCCTCACGCCCATCCTGGCCATTCTGAACGACCGGTTACTGTTGCCACGGATCGGGACGAAGCGGCGCATCACGCGGACGACCGACCACATCGCCAAAACCCACAAGGTCATCCTGGCGGGCTTCGGACACTTCGGGAGCACCGTTGGCCGGTTTCTGCGGTCACACGGTATCGAGGCCACCATCCTCGACCAGGATTCCAACCGGGTAGACCTGCTTCGGAAGCTCGGTTTCGAAGTCTACTACGGTGACGTGACCCGCATGGACCTTCTCGAATCGGCGGGTATCGCCGAAGCGAACGTGCTCATCTCCGCGGTGGATGATCCGGATATCACCCACACCCTGGTAGAGGCCGTCAAGAAAAAATACCCGGATGTTACGCTTATGGTACGGGCAAAGGACCGCTATCACGCCTACGAGTTGCTCAACATGGGAGTGGACAACATCTACCGGGAGTCACTGGATACCTCGGTCAAAATGGCCGTCGACGTGCTTCACCACATGGGCTTTCGGAAGTACACGCTGCACCGACAGGCACAAAACTTCATCAAGTACGACGAGGAAAGCCTCCGCCGCCTGGCCAAGCAACCCAAGATCGACGACGACTACATCTTCAAAGCCCGGGAAGAAATCTTTCAGCAGGAGAAATTGCTGGAAGAGGATCTGAAGCGGGGCGTCGTCGGCCACGACCCCTACTGGGACAGCGAGCAGATGCGCCGGGTGATGGGGGTAAAGAAGGAATGATTTCCGGTTGACGAGTTTCCGGTTCGCGAGTTGCACTCGTGGTCACGCCGGGTCATGATTTTCATACCCGCTTCGGCAGACAAACTCCGCTATCGCTGCGTTCGGCGGACGAAGCTGCTGGTTCGCGAGTTGCACTGGCAGTCTTATTGAAATAACCGACACTATCGTCGTTCCCTAGCCTAACAGAAAAAAGGAAACCTGTATAAGCTGTGGAAAACACATCCGCTGCTTATTTGCGCCGGAGCGCAGGAAGAAAGCCTACCACAAGCGGGACGTAAGGAGCGGACGAGATACAGCCAAATAGACGCAACCGGTGCGAGCGAATAAATAAGCGCAGCACGTTAATCCCGAGAAGCCCACTCTACCGCAGGTCCCATCCAATCCTTCAGGGGGGCAAACAAGAATCCGTGTCCCTTACCCGTACGCAACTCGATCTCTTCGAACGAGCTAACGGGCATGACCTGCCCCTCAACGCGTGACCGCAGCGGTACCGCCCCTTCGTCCGAGTGCTCGTTGATGGCCAGCACGTGGCCGTGAAAGTTCAGATCTGGAAAATCTTCCGCGCCATTTTGGAAGGAGGCTCCTACGAATACATA
>JBASAV010000289.1:0-8317 GCA_049650785.1 Lewinella sp.
CAACGTAACCGCCGGCAGGGCAAGCGTCCCCCCCTCATTTTCCGGCGCATCCACCATATTGAGGCCCAGCAACCGACCGTCTTCGCCGTACACCCCGCTACCACTTTGCGTGCTGCCCTGGCGGGCATCGTGAATAAAGAAAGCGATACCGTGGCGTAAAAAGCTCTCCTTCGTCACCGCTCCCGCGGTTTCCCGGCGGTGCTCCCCGAAGTGCTGCCCCAATGAAGTAACCACCTGGCCGAGTACCGGGGGCTGTTGGGATAGCGAAAGGGGTGGCTGCGCGGGTCCTTCGTGCAGGCGGAGAAAGGCGAGGTCATAGTAGGCATCCAGGTAGATAACCGGTGCTAACTGTTCGTCCGTACCCTCCCCCCCAATGACCACGGAGGCACTGTCGCGTACCACGTGCTCGTTGGTAACGATCAAATCGTACTGCGGGAGATAAATGCCCGTACCGGTACTGAAGGGGGTGGCCACCTGGAAAACGTACATGGACAGCTTCTTTCCACCCCAAGGTAAGTACCCGTCCCTTATCCCGGGGCGGGCCGGAATTATATTGGCATCTTTGCGGGGTGAACGATCCACGCACCTACTACTCGAGCCTGGCCGCTTCCCGGCGTACGCTGGCGGGCCGGCTGCAGCAGCAATATGACCGGTTGGCTATCGTCCGCCTGGTCGTTTTCTTTCTGTTGGTGGCTGCGCTGATCGTCGCCTGGTCCCAGTCCGCCCTGGTGGGCCTTTTAACGACCATCATCCTGCTGCCCCTCGTGGCTTACGGCATTCGCCGGCACCTGGCGTTAGGTAGTAGGGCGGCGGAAGCGCAGGTACAAGCGGATCTCGCCGAAGGAGAGCTACGAGCTTTGGAACATCGTTTCAATCACTACCCCGATGGGTCGGCTTTTTCGGAGAGTGGTCATCCCTACGCCGTGGATCTTGACATTTTTGGTCCCTACAGTCTGTATCAGTTTATCAACCGGACCGTTACGGCGGTGGGAGCCCAACGGCTTGCCGACCACCTTTCCGTGCCAGCTACGCACGAGGAAGCGCGGGTCCGGAGAGCAAATGGTCGGACCCTGGCGGAGTATCCCGACTGGTGCCTGGAATTTCGGACCATCGGTCATGACCTGCGTGACGATCCGGGCTACACCAAGCGGTTGCTGCAATGGGTAGACCGGCCTTCGCGCGCCAGCGGCACCGACGTTCGTCTGATGCGGTGGCTTGCCCCCCTGCTTACTGTGGCCGGGCTGTGGTTCTGCCTAACCCAATCTCCCTGGCAACTGGGCCTGCTGTTCTTCGTGCCGGCCTTCGTGATGCTGCGCCGCTACCACGATATCGCTCAGTCGGAACACGCCTACACCGCCGAGGCCGGTCGCATTCTACTGGGCTACTCCCGGCTCCTCGCCCCGATCGAGGAGCGATATCCACAAAGATCGACGGGCGCTTCGGCCGCCATCAACCGGCTGGCCTATGCGAGCAGCCAATTGGATGTACGGTATAATCCCTTCGTATTCTTACTGGAGATCAGCGGATTGTGGAGCCTCCAGTGGCTCTACCGACTGGATCGGTGGCGGGAGGCCAACCGAACGAGCCTGGAAAGCTGGATCGAGGAATTAGCCCGGGTGGATGCCCTCGTTTCCTGGGCTACGCTTCGGTTTAACCGTCCGGACTGGACCGAACCGGAGCTGACCAGCGCGCCGGTCCTGGAGGGGCAGGGTTTAGGACACCCCCTTTTGGCTCCCACCGGCCGGGTGACTAACGAGATCGATATCCACACCGACGGCCACATCCATCTGGTGACCGGTAGCAATATGGCGGGAAAATCCACCTGGCTGCGTACGGTAGGGCTGAATGTGGTTCTGGCGAGAGCCGGCGGTCCGGTGTGTGCTGATTTCCTGCGCACCGCCGCCCTACAGGTCTGGACCTCCATGCGCACGCAGGACGATCTGAGCGAAAGCACCTCCAGTTTCTACGCCGAACTGAAACGCTTAAAGGCCATCATCGAGGCGGTAAGTACGCCCGGCGAGGACGTCTTTTTCCTGCTCGATGAAATTTTGAAGGGAACCAATAGCCGGGACCGACATACGGGGTCGCGTGCGCTGATCCGGCAATTGATTCACGAGAAGGGGGCCGGCATCATTGCCACCCACGACCTCGAACTGGCCAACCTGGAAAACGAACCCGGAAGTCGGGTAGAGAATTACGCTATGGAAGTACAGACCCAGGGAGGCGAACTGGTTTTCGACTATAAACTTCACCGCGGGGTAAGCCGTAGCTTTAATGCAACGGCTTTGATGGCCCGTATGGGCATTAAGATCGATCCGAAAGACATTAAACTAACCCACGACTAAGCGAGCATGAGTAAAGGAAAAATTCTGGTCACCGGAGGCACCGGCTACATTGGCAGCCACACGGTAGTTGACCTGATTGAAAACGGTTTCGACGTAGTTAGCGCCGATAACTACCACAACAGCAAGGCGAGCGTACTGGACGGGATCGAATCGATCACCGGGGTGCGTATAGTCAACCATAACCTGGACCTGGCGGATGCCAAGGCCACGGCTAAGCTCTTTGAGGAGCACCGATTTGACGGAGCCATTCACTTCGCCGCCTACAAGGCCGTAGGAGAAAGCGTGGAGAAGCCGTTGCAGTACTTCCGTAATAACCTGAACAGCCTCATGAATGTCATGGATGGCCTGCAGCGGCAGGGCAGTAGTAACCTGGTTTTCTCTTCGAGCTGCTCCGTTTATGGTAACGCGGACGAATTACCGGTCACGGAAAGTACCCCGCGAAAGGAGGCGGAAAGCCCCTACGCCCGCACGAAGCAGATGGGGGAAGATATCCTGTACGACTACTGCGCCCACTTCACGGATTTCAAGGCCATCCTGCTGCGGTATTTCAACCCGGCCGGCGCCCATCCCAGTGCAAAATTGGGCGAGGATGCCGCCAATCCGGCCAGTAACCTGGTACCGGTCATCACGGAGGTGGGTAGTGGCAAACGGGAAAAAATCACCGTCTTCGGCGATGATTACGACACCCGCGATGGAAGCTGTGTCCGCGATTACATCCACGTGGCGGACCTGGCCCACGCCCATACTCTGGCAGTCGAGGCCTTGCTAGCAGGTACCGGAACCGAAAATCCCGCCCTCTACAATCTTGGCATCGGCGAAGGGCTGACGGTGCTGGAGGCCATTAATGCCTTCGAAAAAGTCAGCGGTAAGTCACTCAACTACGAGGTGGGACCCCGCCGTCCGGGTGACGTGGTGGCCGTCTACGCCGACCGCACCAAGGCAACACGGGAACTGAAGTGGGAACCTAAATACGGCGTGGAGGACATCATGCGCACGGCATGGGCGTGGGAGGAGAAGCGATAAGGCCACGACTCCGTCTGTTAGGTACGGCTACTTCGCAGGGGGTGCCCGTGATCGGGTGCCACTGCGCGACGTGTCGCTCGCGCGATCCACGGGACCAACGCCTGCGAACCAGCGCGGTACTTTCCATTGGCGAGGAGAACCTTAACATCGATGCCGGTCCCGATTTCCGAACCCAGATGCTGCGGGCCCGCGTGGAGAGGCTGGACGGTATCCTGCTCACCCACGAGCACAACGACCACACCGCGGGACTCGACGATGTCCGCCCCTTCTGCTTCATGCAGGAGATCGACATGCCGGTCTGGTGCCTTCCCCGGGTAGCTACGGACCTGAAGGAGCGCTTCGCCTACACTTTCACCAACTATCCCGGCGTGCCGCGGCTGGACCTCCGGGAGGTGGCCTACGGGGACACCGTGCCCTTCGCCGGGGAAGAACTGCGCCTTCTGCAGGTAAACCACGGCCAGCTTCCCATCGTGGGTTTTCGTATTCGCGATCTGGCGTACCTCACCGACGTGAAGACGCTACCGGAAGAATCCCTGCAACGACTGCACGGTCTGGAAACGCTGGTGATCAGTTGCCTCAACCGTCGTGGTACCCACAGCCACCTGTCCGTCGACGAGACCCTGGCGTACGCCCGGCAAATCGGAGCGGTCCGTACCGTGCTGATCCACATGAGCCACCGCCTGGGTCCGCACGCCGAATTTCAGGAAACCTTGCCGCCGGGTATCGAGGTAGGTTACGACGGTATGTTGTTGGACATCTCCTAGGAGTCCTTTGTACCACGGGCGTTAACGAGCCGTTAAATGGATTTGCCGGCTCCGCGATGTGGCGGCGCCGCCCGTTCCCCTATCAGCAAGCGGTTACCTTTGCGCATCCCATGATTTTACGCTTCCTCATACTGCTCCTCGTTATCCTGGGTCCGGCTTTTTGCCTCGGGCAGCAGCGGCCTGCGTCAGGTAATAAGGAGGTCGTCAATATTGACCACGCGGATGAATTGCTGATCCTGCAAAAGGGTACCGCCCAGCGACTGATCGGAGAAGTGGAGCTCAGTCAGGATAGTATTTTCATGTACTGCGACAGCGCGGAACTGGTCAGTGAAGTGCAGCTCTATGCGTACGACAATGTCATCATCCAGCAGGGAGACAGTATCGCCGCCTTCTCCGAATATCTGGACTATAACGCCGAGACGCTTTGGGCCAAATTGAGACAGGATGTCGTGCTGAAGCGCGGGGAAACGGAGCTTTTTACCCAGGAACTGGACTACAATCTGGACACGAAGCTGGCTACCTACCACACCGGCGGGCGGGTGACCAACGGTACCACGGAACTGAGCTCCACGCATGGCTACTATTATGCGGACAACCGTAATGTCTATTTCCGGGATAGCGTCGTCGTTGTGGACGACCGCTTTGAGATGCGGTCCGATACCCTGCGCTACGACCTGGCCAACGAACGGGTGTACTTTCTGGGGCCGACCGTGATCCGTAGCGATACCCACAACATTTACTGCGAGGCCGGCTACTACGATGTCGCATTGGACGAGGCCATCTTCGAGCAAAACGCCCAGTATCGGAGTGGAGATCGCCTGGCTGCCGCGGACTCGATTCGCTACTACGGCGACCGGGAAGTTTACATCTTGAAGGGAGACGCTTACGTGGCCGAGGGAGAATTCCAGCGGGCCACCGCCGATCGCATCGATTACTACCGGGCGGAAGACCGCTACCAACTGCAGGGGAACGCCTCGGTCGTCGATTCGGTGCAGACGGTCACCGGCGATACGATTGACTACAATGCCCTTACGGAAAGCTATTCGGTGAGCGGGGGCCGGCCGCAAGTGTCGAATCCGCCCATGGTGCTCACCGCCGACCGGATGTATTCCGACGAAGTAACCGGGCTCGGTCGTGCTACCGGTAATCTCATCTGGCGGGACACCAGCGCCGACCTGCAAATCGAGGCGGATGAGGCTGACTTCAACCAATCGACCGGCTATCTAAAAGCTTACGGCGGCCGGCGGGGACGGGCCTTGCTCACTACCCTTCTGGAGCAAGATACCATGTATATGGCCGCGGATACCCTCCTTTCCGTACGGTCAAACGATGTGGACATGAATGGAGATACGGTGCGCACTCTGGCCGCCTACCACGACGTGCGCATACTGAAGAGTGACATGCAGGCTCTGGCCGACAGTCTGCAATTCAACACGGTAGACTCCGTACTTACGCTGTACAGCGATCCCATCCTGTGGCAGGATACCAGTCAGTTGACGGCCGATACCATCGATCTCTACCTGAAAAATAACGCGCCGGACCGGGTACACCTCCGCCGTAATGCGTTGGTGGTGACTTCACCGGACCTCATTTTCTTCAATCAGGTAAAGGGCAAGGACATCATTGCCTTCTTCGATAGCAGCCAGCTACGACGAACCGAGGTCAAGGGGAATGCCGAGGCGATTTACTACGCACAGGATGATATTGGTGGCTACATCGGGGTAAATAAGACCGCCTGTAGCGCCATGGTGCTCTACTTTCAAGACGGCGGGGTCAACCGCATTAAATTCCTCAGTGCCCCGACCGGCCGGCTTGATCCCATGGATGCCGTGGATCACGAGGGCATGCGCCTGGATGGCTTCCGGTGGGAAGCAGATCGCAAACCGCTGACCCTTTCGGACCTCTTTTCCACCGGGCCCGCGCCGCCGCCGGACGTGATATTATTCGAAGCCGGCGAACGGTAGCTATTTTTGCCGCATGCCGACAGCCTGTATGGACTCTTCGACTCCCCCAATCTTGCGCACCCTAACGAACGTTAGCCTTCTCAGCCACTACCCCTACCGGTTGATGAGCAAGTATGCCGCTCAGGTTGGTTGCGCTGTCCTTACACTGGTCATGTTGGTTTCACCGACCTCGCTGTACAGCCAGGTGGACTATTCCCTGTCGGCCGCATCTGAAGCCATGACTGGCGAGGATTACCGGCTGGCTTCCCAGATTCTGGATAGCCTGGAAGCCAACGGCGATGTCGATCCGAATTTTTACCTGGCCCAGGGAAACGCCCACTTCGAAGCGGGACGTCCGGGCCGGGCGATCTTGGCGTACGAACGTGGCCTTAGGTTACAACCGGGGAATAAGGATCTGGACAACAACCTGGGCTTCGTGCGGCAAGCCGCTGGTCTGACCACTCCTGCCATTCCCGAGTTTTTCCTGATACGAACGTGGCGAGGGGCCGGTGCTCTACTGGGCAGCACTACCGCCTTCGTGCTGGCGATCATCTGCTGGTGGCTCGCCGTAGCGGGCTTAGTGTATTGGTACCTCCGTCGGGAGCGAATGGAAGAAAAACGTCGCTTTGCGCTCCTTCCCGGTGCGCTGGTATGCGCGCTCCTGGCGATACTCTTCTATGGTTTGGCTCAAAGTAGGGTCAGTTCGCTGGAGCGTTCGGATGAAGCTATCCTTCTGAACGCCGCCACGCTACGCGTTTCCCCCACAGCCGACGGCTCCGTTGAGGCTCAGCTTACCGAGGGGGTTAAACTTTACATCACCGACCGGGTAAACGCCTACGTAAAGGTTCAGCTAGGTGACGGTCGCACCGGCTATTTAACTACGGATGACATCGGCACCATATAAACGGTTGGGTGTGCGTCTCGGGGAATAAATGACTCCCAGGCGTAGAACTCACGGGATGCCTATGCCCCCTTGCGGTCGTACCGGTCCAGTCCGAGGTTTTCGATGATGGTGACCAGCTTATTTCCGTACTTAGGATCTGTTGCATACCCACAGGCCTTCAGTCCGTGGGCCCACTTCACATAATCGGTACCGTGTTGCTTGAGCTTGGCGTAGCGCGATGTATTCAGCAGTGTGCTATGCTCACGAAACGAATCGGCTACGGAGTCAAAAACTCGAAACATATCGTAGCGGGTATCATCACCGTAGTTGCGACAGGTGCAGCCAAGGCACTTGGTACGGCACTTGATCCCGAAGTGATTATTGCTATTGACCGCCAGTTTGCTGTCACCGGCATTGCTCTCCAGGAGAGCCTGTGCGAGCGTGATGCTGGCCGGTATGCCGAATTTGGTCATTTCACGCCGGGCGGCGGCCTCGTGCCGGCGAATATAGTTGGCCACCCGCTGCTTCTTACCGGCTATTACCCTGGGGTCTAATCCCTTTCGCTCCCCGTAGTCGGGGCTGAGCACCAGGGTAAGATTACTGATATGGGGCGCGGGATCGTCGGTACGCGCTACCGAGGTAAATTCGTCCGGACCAGCTGCTGCTGCATCCGGTATGGTGTAAATACGATCGCGGACCTGCGTGCCGGCCAGCCCATTGACGAGCCGGTCACTCAGCACGGTGAACCAACCACCGACGCCGGCCTCCGTCACGGTCGGTGTGAAATCGGCATCGCCCGATAGGGGATCGTGAACGGCAACTTCAACGGATAGCCCGCGACTGATGCAGATGTACAGGATAATACCGATCAACACTACCTCGACTGAATAGTGGACGAGGTAGTCGACCAGGCGAGCCAGGCGGCGTCCGAGATCGGAGTGGGAAATAGCATTATGGGGAGCAGGCATGTCTTGAGTTATTTTAATGGTGTCGGTATCGGAAAGCTGGAACCTGCTGCCGGCCCTGGGGCCACCACAAATATAGACGATGTTTTGAATTAAACAAACAAATTGTTTTATAAACTTAATCCAGGGCGAATCCTCCACTAACCCTACGCTGCCACCTTTGGCAAGTGTAAATTACCGTCTCTTGCGACCTAAGCACGGGCCTGACCGCCGGCGGCTTAGTGTTAACTTTACACTACCTTCGTAATTTAATAGTCGATATCATGATACTTGTTGCAGATTCCGGTTCCACCAAGGCCGACTGGGTGTTATTACCCGAGAATGGCGAGAAACTCTACGTCAGTACCCGGGGGTTCAACCCCGTGGTTCATCCCGTAGATCTGTTACACAATGA
>JBASAV010000290.1:0-6511 GCA_049650785.1 Lewinella sp.
GTGGACACCTCCGCCCCCGCGCAGCTCCGGCCCTAATAGATATAATCGCCCCTATCTACAAACGGTAGGATTCAGCTTTCGCCCATCTTCCGCCCCATTTCCTCGACGGCAAATCGGATGCGCTGCATTTTTTTGTCTAATCCTTCAAGCGAACGGGCTTGGAAAGCCAGGGCGGCGGCCTGAAGGGCGTCACCAAAGGACAACTCCTGGTTTCGGTTCCGTGCTTCTGTCATGAAGTATTCCGCAACCCTGATTATTTGTTCTTCCATAGAAATTGAGGATTTAGGGCGAAAATCGGCACGAAACCGACAACCGCCAAAACAGCAAAGCCGCTAACCTATTGAAAGTCAGCGGCTTGCGTGTAAAGAGTTGTAGACCCACAAGGACTCGAACCTTGAACGACAGAACCAAAATCTGTTGTGTTGCCAATTACACCATGGGTCTGACTGTCATTAGCGGCTGCAAATATACAAGAGAACCGATAATCACGCAAACGAGTGGCTGTTTTTGTAACTTTCTTGAGGTGATGGAAGTTGCTTCCGGCTAGGGTGCGACTACAATATTGGCGCAGCGGAAGTCGCCCTCCTCCGTCCATTCCATGTAGTGGTAGGCCGGATTCCGATCGCGCAGCATAAATTCCTCGGACCGCACGTCGATGAAAAAACTGGTGGGCGGGCAGAGATAAACCTGGAGGTTACGGTGCGTCACGACCCGGACGGAGTGATAATGACCGCAAAAAACCCGACGGGCTACGCCGTCACCCGTCAGCACTTCGTGCAGCCGATCGGTTTCCCGCAGTGGGTATTTATCATCCATGAAGGGGATACCCAAATGGACCGGGGGATGATGCATCACGATATCCGATTGGGGATGAATCTTCAACTCCGCGGCCAGCCAATCCAGTTGTGCGTCGTCCAGAATACCCGGACTGGTATCGAGAAAAAGGAAGGAACGCTTACCGATTTGCTGACGGTAGTAGATCGGGTCCTGCGCCTCGCCATCCAATTGAAAGGCTTCCCGTAGCATGCTCCGGCTATCGTGATTACCCGCAGTCAGATAATAGGGGACGTCCAATTCACTTAGCAAAGACTTCAGGCGACTGTACACGGCGGCTACTGGCTCGTGCGCGCAGAAGTCGCCCGTAAGAAAGTAAGCGTCCGGATGGAGTGCCCGTGCATCTTCCAGTACGGAGCGGAATCGCCGTTCCACATCCAGGCCCATTAAGAGTTCTCCCGGTTGGAGGAGGTGTAGATCCGTTATCTGTATGATGCGTAGCGCCACGAAAAATTTGAATAGTGACCCTAATAACAGCATCGGCCTCCCCACGATTGCAGGAAGGCCGATGACTCTTTAAACGTTCGTACCTAGGCCAGCTTCCGGTAAAGGAAAAGCAGGATAATGGCACCTAAAACGGCGATCAGGATAGAACTGATGTTGAAGCCGTCAACAGCTCCAAACCCTAGTGCGGTACTGATAAATCCGCCTATCACGGCACCTACGATGCCGATAAGAATGGTTACGATCCAGCCTCCGGGATCGGGGCCGGGCATAATCCATTTGGCAAGAGCGCCGGCCACGAGGCCAAGAAGAATCCAAATAAGAATACCCATTGTGGTGTGTGTTAGTGTTTGATGATGATTCGCTTATAGAGCCAAAAAAACGCTAAGATGTTCGGTGAACGTCAAATTAGTGTTACGTAGAACGCAACCCTCCCGCTCACCGCCGTTCCATTACCTTCGCCATTCCGTAGCAATTACCCGCCATGCGTACTGTATTCCTTTTCCTGCTGGCTTTCCCCTGTTTCATCTTCGGCCAAACCGCCGATGGGTTAGTTGCTCACTACCTGTTTGAAGGCAACTTGGGCGATGCCGGGGGAGGTGCCGAAAATCTCGGTGTCCAGGAGGGCGTGGTGGATTACGACTGCGGGGTAAGTGGGGAGGCACTCTACCTGGCTACGGCTTCCGACCTGGTGCGGATTCCGGGGGGAAGTTCCACCAACGTCAACCGGTTGTTCGGAGATCTGGACTTCACCGTCAGCTTTTACTTCAAGCCGGTTGGAAACAACGGAACCCAATACCTGCTTTCCAAAAGGTCCACCGACTGTAGCGTGGAGAAGTATTTCACGATCAGCTACGCCGCTGGTTCCCGTACGCTCCACACCGAACTACGCGAGGGCGGCGTAGTGATAGACCTGGCCTTCCCTATCCAAAATTCCGCTTGCTGGCAACACGTCACCGTACGCCGTCGTGACCGCGAACTACGGTTGTTCCTCAATGGCGAGTCCGTAGCCGCCGAAACCACCCCTAGCAGGATCGACTCCGAAAACGATGGCGATCTGCTGATCGGCGGAGCGACCTGCCTGACGGGAGCGGAGGAAAACTTTGTCGGCCTGATCGATGACCTGCGGTTTTACGGTCGGGCGATCGACCAGGACGAGGTCGCAGGTATATATACCCGCCCCGATCAGATTCTTACCCCGGACACCCAGCTGTTCCTCGGGGAAAGTGTAGAGATTGATTTGAATAGCAACTGCGGCACCGAGTTTACCTGGACACCCCCCGCCGACGTTGCCTCCCCCACCGTAGCCGAGCCGGTCATCACCCCTACGGCGGCCGGCCGCATGGTTTACGCGGTCGCCATCGCCGACGACCAGTCTGCCTGCATTGCCCGCGACAGCATCGAGATCCGGGTAGTCGATCCGAACTCGCTCAACTGTGACAAGGTCTATTTCCCACGGGCATTCACGCCCAACGGCGTGGGTCCGGAAGAAAACGAAACCTTCGGCATCAGTAACCCCTTCGCCGTGCGTAACTTGGTCAGTCTGGAAATATTCGACCGATATGGCGGGCGGGTATTTACCACGGCCGATGCCTTCGAACGGTGGGATGGCAACTTTCGCAATCAGCCGGTCAATCCGGGGGTCATGCTATGGCGGGTCATTTATCTCTGCGAGGGTCAGGAAATTATCCGCACCGGTAACGTTACGATCCTCCGGTAGCGAAATCATCCTCCCGGTCCATCCACCGCCCCCGGGTAAAATCGGGGAATTGCTGCAAGCTTCCACCCGCCGCGATGCTTTGTTCGGACAGGGGAGTCACCGCCAGCCAGGTTGCTCCATCGTAAACATCCAGCGGCGGACGCGTACCGGCCCGCGCTACGCGCACGAAATCACGAATCAGAAAGTAGTCCATCCCGCCATGACCGGCTCCAGCCGCCAGTTCGCCGTCCTGTTTCCAGTATGGGTGGTCGTACTGCTCCAGGTAGGCAGCCGCATCTTCCCACTGATGGGTGGGTGACTTCCCCTCCAGGTGAAGACTGTTGTTGACATCCATCCACAGCCCCTCCGTTCCCTGTACCCGGAAACCCAGACTGTAGGGGCGGGGCAGGTTCGTGTCGTGGTGGAGCAAAACTACCTGACCGTTCACCGTCGAAAGCATGCTGGTGACTACGTCCCCGAGTTTAAACTCTACCGAGGCGTTCGGGTGGTCGGGACCTCCCTGGTCCACAACGTACTTATGTAGCCCGCGTGATTTGGTTGCCATCGATGTCAACCCGACGAAGCGGTTCCCTCGGTTGATGTCGATCATGGTAGCTACCGGCCCGAGTCCGTGCGTAGGGTATAGATCTCCATTACGGAACTGGCTATGACGGGTACGCCAGCGGGCCTCATGAAAAGCCTTTTCCCCGAATTCCACCCCGTTACCGTAGGCTGCTTCCCCGTCGTTGAACTTGACGGCCCGCAGATCATGCTGATAGCCGCCTTCCAGGTGAAGCAACTCACCGAACAGGCCTTGTCGGACCATATTCAGCACCGCCATTACGTCACGGCGGTAGCAGACATTCTCTAGGAAGAATAGGTGAGTACCCGTAGCCTCGTGGGTCCGCACCAGTTCCCAGCACTCGTCCAGGCTGAAGGCCCCACCTACTTCCAGCCCCGTATACTTATTTGCCTGCATGGCGGCAACGGCCATAACCGTATGCCAGCGCCACGGCGTTGCGATGATAATAGCATCTACGGGCGCTTCCGCAAGCAGGCGTCGGTAGTCTTCCGGTCCGCGGTCGTACACGGCGGGACGTTCGAGATTACGTTCATCGAACATGGCGTGCGTACTTTGAACCATGCGGGGGTCGATGTCCGCGATGGCAGTCACCCGCACCTGCGTTTGGCTCAGCAATTCCCGGATATGGCTCTGTCCCCGGAAGCCGCTGCCCAGGATACCAACGCGGAGTTCCCCGTCCTGTGAAAGGTTTTCTCCTGCGCTCGCCGCCCCGGGAATAGCACTGGCGGCTAGGGTACCAAGAGAAGTCTGAAAGAACCGGCGACGATCGATGGGCATATGTAAAGAGGTTAATTCTTCCCAGAAATATAGAAAGATCAGCCGTCGTATCCGGCACGCAGGAGCCGGCGCCCCCAAAGCACCACCTGAAAACCATAGATAGTCAGCCAAATCAGCAGTACGGTATAGGAAAGCGACTGCGCACCGGCGTACCAGTCCTGCCGGCGCATCTCGATGAAGAAGAAGTTGCTGCTGACGAAGTCGCTGATCGCCAGGATAGCGTACGCGATAACGAAGAGCATGCTCCCCTTTAATAGCTTGCGGATGTACCAGAGTAGCCGGGGCAAGGTGCGCTTACCGAGCTGGTTACGTTTGCGCCTTAAATACTGGTAGCTGAAGAAGATATACGCCGGCCAGACCACCAAGTAGAGTGCCTGCTCGAGGCCGCCGTAAAACGGACTGTAAAAGTACCGCCCCTCCGGTCGGCGGAAGGAGGGCATGAGCCAGATGGAGATAAAGAACAACAACTGGGCTACCGGAAAAATGAAGTGCTTCAAATCCCCAATCCGTAAGCGGTAGGTCGGATACAGACTGAGCTTTACGTGCATAAACAGCAGCACCGGCAGCCACAGCGTAAAGTAGATCGGCAGAAATTCCAGCGGTGGGTGCCGGTCGAAGATACCCGAAAACAACATCAAAAAATGGAGCTGGGTCAGACCGCCGGCGATGAGGAGGGCACCGTAGAGTCCGTTTGCGCGCCGGTCGCCACTCCGTTTCAGGAAGAAAAGTCCACCAATGGCAATGGCCGCCAGAGTACTAGCGGCCATGAGGCCAATCGGTAGATAATAGAATAACAGGCGGGCGGCGCTCATACGGCGAAGGTAGCCGATTATACCCCAATCTTGCCGCGTCTCAGCTCCTTGTAGAAGGACTTGATGTAGCGGGTAATCTCCCGCTTGCTCTGCTTATCAAGTTCGGGGTAAGTGTCCACTACTTCCAGCAGTTCGGCTTCCAGAAACAGCAACTCATCGGCGGCGCGGTCCAGGTCGGGTTCGGTCGGGAACTCCCAGATAAATACGCGGTCGGCCATGGTTTCCTGATCGGGGTGCATCAGGCGACCGTATTCAGGGCTCACCAATCCGCTAAAGTCAAAGTCGTAGGGTACGGCGGTTAGCTTACCATTCTCATCCTGCATCAGTTTCAGGTTGCGGCCGAGTTTGGTGCTGAAGTCCGTGTTACCGATCATATACTGGAACAGCGTCACCTTCTCCACATTAGTAAAGGTGGCCTGGGGAGCGTTGTAGCACGCTTGGCAGTTGTCCCGATCCAGGCGATCCTTCAGTTCATCGGTATCCTCAATCAGAATAGCGTAACTGGTAAAGGTGGAACCGTCGGCCGTATTAACGTACTTAATGGTCAGCAACTGGGTCCGGAAACTGGCTTCGGGTTCAACCGTACGGTAGAGTTCGTAGATCAGTTCCTCTTTGACCAGGGCCTCCTGGCCCCGCTCACCGAAGGTGCAGTGCGTTACCAATTTGTAGTCGTTATGTGTGTTGAGACCGGCGGCGCGCAGGAAGTCCTTTTTGAACTGCAGCATGATGGGCGGCATCACGCAGGTGCGGCGGCGGTAGCGTCCGCGGACGGAGATATCGACATCAAACATTTGGCCGTCATCAACCACGATACCGTTCATTTCGGATTCGGTTTTGCGGTTAGCTAATAGCGTGTCGAGGTTCAGGTGGATTTCGATGGATTTGTCATCCGTGCGGCTCCACCGGTCGAAGATGCTCTCGCCCTTTTTCGCGGATAGCGAGGCCGAGGCAGCAAGCAAGATGATGAAGAAAATCGTGGAGCGTAACATGGTGGGTAGGATCAAATAGTGTTTAAAGGACGGCAGGAATTCTGCCAGGTTGCACGTTGATTATCAGTAGTTTATCTGTTCCTCAACGCTTATATACCAAATGTCGTCCTGGGCCCGGCCAATCGCAAATCTGTTCGAGCAGCCCTTGGAATGCATCGACGAATGCGAGGAATTTGCGATAAACGCCGTTTTAGTTCGACGAACGACGGGTGTGGGGCACGAGATGCCCCGTAATCACATCTACTCCGATAGAAGCATATGGTTACGGAAGACGGACAAATGATGACCATAGCGGATGTTCTCTCATAGGTCCGTATCAAAAGGGCGACCGCCCCGAAAGGCACGGGTCGAACACCTCCGGTGTGAGGTGATG
>JBASAV010000291.1:0-2489 GCA_049650785.1 Lewinella sp.
CTTTGGGATCTGGCGGAGGACAGCAAATCCATCGCCCTGATTGAAGCTTTCAACGCAAAGCAAAAGCCCATAGGTTTCGTCTGCCATGCACCAGCCGCGCTGAAGAACGTGAAGAATTCCGCGGGCGAACCCCTGGTAAAGGGTAAAAAGGTCGCCGGTTTCACCAATAGTGAAGAAGAGGCGGTGGGCCTGACCGACGTTGTCCCCTTCCTCGTAGAAGATATGCTGAAACAAAACGGCGGCATCTACTCCAAGGCGGCGGACTGGAATGTCCATGCCCAAACCGACGGTAACCTGATCACGGGTCAGAACCCGGCCAGTTCGCAGGAGGTGGCCGAACGGCTTTACGCTGCGCTGCAGTAGTCAGGATAAAAAAATCCCGTACGCTGACGTTGTCGGCGTACGGGATTTCCTTTTTCACAGCTAACCAAACTCACGATGAGTCTGGTAGGGGAACACGAAGCGGATCAGGGATTCTGATCCCCAGGCCCCAGGTTCGGGTTAGCGTCCAACTCCCGCTGCGGGATCTTAAATACCCAGTCCGGATTCTCCGAAGGCCGCTCCACGATGTAGGCATCCTGGTACAGCGTTTGGGAAGCACCGGAGCCACCATCGGCGGAGTGGTCGATACCGTCATCCCAGCGGATCTTGTCCTGGAAGAGGAAACCCTCGCCCCACAGCTCAACGCCGCGCTGGAACTTGATGTGCTCCAGCATACTGTCCTGATCGTCGAACTCGCTGTCGTCGTACGCGCTATCGCGCTCCTGCGCCAGTGGCCGAAGTGCTTCCTTGGCAGCATCGATGTCACCCTGCATGGTCCGAGCTTCCGCTTCGATGAGGTACATCTCCGAGGCACGCATGTAAATGATGTCATCGGGCTCGATCGTTCCCGGCTGCTGCTGCCGCAGTTTGACGTGCATATAGGGGTGTGTATTGTGGGCATCGGTCCAGCCCCATACCGCGGTTAGGCTGTCGATGGCGGCCTGCCATTCCGCTTCCGTTTCGTACTCGTCGCCGTCGTAGTTAGCCCAACCGCCTTCGCCGTTCGCGGCGGACAGGTTAGAGTTGGGCGCGTCGATCAGGAACATGTCCTTCCGGTAGTCGGTATCCGGAATGGCATCGATCAGGCGGCGGTCGGCAATCTTCGGATTGTTTCGGTTCTGGCTGCCGTTGAACGTATTCGAGGCTAGGTAGAAATAGGAACGGAAGAAGGTCGTTTCCGTAGTGATCACGTTGCTGCCCCAGATCACCTCGGGTAGACTGATGCTGTTAAAACCTGCCTTCCAGTCGGATTCGCCCATAATGCCATAACCATCGCGGGCCTGCACGGCCGACTCTGCGGCCAACTCCCAGTCACCGGTAGCCAAAGCCATCCGGGCCTGTAGGCCGTAGGCTACGTTGATGTCCAGGTCAACTTTAGTACTCCGTGACGAAGCTTCCTCGAAGTTGGAGATGGCCGCCGTCAAATCCGAAGCAATCTGATCGTACACCTCCTGCACCGACGAGCGGGGCGCGCTGGTGAAGGGTGCCTCGGTGGAGTAAAGCAGGGGTACGCCCGGATCGGAGGAGGGGTTACCGATCAGGTAGCCTTTGGCGAAGTGTTGCACCAGCGACATGTAAGCGTAGGCGCGGTAGGTGTAGGCCTGTCCGACGATCTCGCGCAACTCCGGGGTCATGGGCAGATCGCCCTCCTCGACCCGGTTGATGATGGAGTTCGCGTTCGCGATCAGGTTGTAGCGGTGATACCAGAGTACTACCACCGTCAGGTCGGTTTCCTGAGTATGATTATTCCACTGGGCTCCGTCCCGCCAACCCAGGTTGTTAGCGTTGGCGCTATGGATCAGGCCGCCGCCGAGATTGTCGCCCATCGGCACCCACCAGTGCTCGTTGGCCCGGTTGGTACTGGCAACGTCGTCTCCGCCTGGCAGGATGGTCTGTGATTGCGAGAACAAGGACCGGTGCATACCGGCAATAATGAGGCCCATATTCGCCTCGGTGGCGAGGGCGTCCGATGCCGAGATAGCGTCGGTGGGTCGCGTGTTCAGGAAGTCTTCTTCACAGGAGACCGCCAGGAACGCGACCGCGATCAAAGCAAATTTTATATTACGTACCATGGGTATGGTTTTAGAAGTTAGTATTGAGGCCGAAGGTGATCAGCCGCGAAGGGTTGAAGTCATTTCCTGAGGGGGTACCAGACAGGTTATACTGGGGGTTCAGTCCCTCCCGTTTAGTCGCCAGGTAAAGGTTTTCCCCGGTAACCGACAGCTTCAGGCTCTCCAATCCGATGTTGTCGAGGAAGCCGCTATTGAAGGTGTAGCTGAGGTTGACGTTACGTAGTGACAGAAAGGAAGCGTCGGTCAGGAAACGGGTAGATTGCGTCTGTACAAGGTCCGGATTACCGTTCTCCATACGAGGTACGTCGGTGATGTCTCCCGGCTGCTGCCAGGCATTTACGATGTCGGGGTGCAGCGAACTGCCGTAGTTACCGC
>JBASAV010000292.1:0-9715 GCA_049650785.1 Lewinella sp.
GTGACCTGGGCTACACCGACCTCAAAGCGGATGATTTTATAGCCGCCCGTATCCACGGGATCACGCCCACCTTTGTAAGGGCGTACGCCGATATAGGCTACGATAATATTCCCTTCGACGTATTGCAATCGTTGCGTATTCACGACGTTACTCCGGCCTTCATCGAGGAGCACCGCCGGGAGGGGGACAGCCTGGAGGACATGATTGATTACAGCATCATGCGCCGGTCCCGCCGGTAGGTCCGGGTATGGGGCGGACGCATTTCCAATGGCCTCCAAACATCCGGATGCCCGGGACACCTTTATCACTGTCCCGCTTCTCCACCATGCCCGATACCTATACCCAAACCCAGCTTGATTACCTTGTCTCCACCCTACAGGCGGAGTATGGACGTCAGACCCGCTACAGCACCAAATCGGCCATCGATCAGCTCGTGGCTACCATCCTGAGCCAGCGTACCAACTACGCGGACGAGAAGGCGGCGTACGATAAACTGCTCGAGACGTACGGCGACTGGAAGGGAGTAGCGGAAGCGCCGGTTGAGGGCATCGAGGCGTGCATACAGACGTCCCGCTGGCCGGAGATCAAGGCTCCAAGGATCAAGGAGATTCTTGCTCACGTTATCGATACTTACGGGAACGATCTGGATCAAGTCCTATCGGATATGCCGGTGGAGGAAGCGCAGGCCTTGCTAATGGAACTGCCGGGCGTGGGCTTCAAGACCGCAACCTTCGTACTGCTCTTCTCGTTGCGGAAACCGGTCCTGCCGGTGGATACGCACGTTCACCGCGTCAGCACTCGTTTCGGTATCCTGCCGGCGAAGATTAGTCAGGCCAAATCACACGGTGCCCTGCTGGAAATACTGCCCGCCGATGCCGATGAGCTACTCAACTTTCACAAGCTGCTTTTCAAGCACGGGCAGCGGGTCTGCGTGTACTCCAATCCGCGCTGCGGGAAGTGTATCGTGCGGGAGCGGTGCCGGTATTATGCGGAGAAGGGTAATTTGGCGGGCTGACACATCGGATGTCCACCACCCACCGACATCCGATGTTGCCCGTGCAAAACGGTCCAGTTGAACCGCTGAAATGCCGGTATTAGCTCTTTTAAATCGGAGAAGCCAGTGATATGGTAGGCTGCCGTTTTGGCAGACATCCGATGTTTGAACACTGCCACATCCGATGTCTACCCACCCCGCAACTTCTCCGTTCTCCCGACCATTATGCCCAGCATGATGACCGCCGAATCCCGGACCGCCAGCCTCCTGCGCGCCGCCGCCGAAAGAGAGGTGCAGGTGCTTTATGGCTGCGAAAGCGGTAGCCGCGCCTGGGGACTCGCCTCCCCCGACAGCGACTACGACGTACGTTTCGTGTACCGCCACCCGCCGGCGTGGTACCTGCGCTTGCATCCGGGTAAGGATCAGATCGGACCGATCATGGAGCGCGACGGAGAATTGGACCTGGTCGGCTGGGACGTGCGGAAGTTTCTCAAGCACGTCACGGAAAGTAATCCCAACGCGCTGGAATGGCTCAATTCTCAGCTAGTGTATCACCAGGAGGGCGATTTTTTACAGCAATGCCGAACGGTAGCAGACCACTACTTCCAACCCCGCCGGACGGTCCACCACTACCTCGGCATCGCCCGGGGCGCCCGTGCCAATGGGGAAGGCGAAGACGGACGGTGGAATGTGAAGAAGGCCTGCTACTTCATGCGGTCCATTCTGGCTGCCGCACATGCCGCCCGGCATCTGCGTCGTCCACCGATCGCGCTAGCCGCCCTCATGCCACAGATCACCGAAGAGCGGGTGGCGGCTGAGTTGCAAGCATACGTCGACCGCAAAGCCCGCCTTGAAGAAAAGGCACTCGCCACCTTTCCGGACACCCTGAAGCAGTATTTTGCGGGCCTGAGCGCCTCTCTGCTTGACCAGTCAAACTCTATACCGGATAACCGCCCCGACCCCGCAAGGGGAGACGCTTTCTTCCGAGACTTGTTCACATGAACCCGACCACCGAACGCATCATCGAAGGACATCAACTGTTGCTACACTGCCGCAGCGGTAGCCACGCTTACGGGCTGGCTACAGATCGGTCCGACGAGGACTTCCGGGGTGTGTTTGCGGTGCGGGTAGACAGCCTGCTCGGACTGGATCACCCCACGCAGCTGTCAGACGAACGGAACGATCGTACCTATTACGAATTAGGTCGCTTCTTCGAGCTACTGGGCAAGGCCAATCCTACCGCGCTGGAACTGCTGGGCACTACCGGTGACGATGTGTTGTACAGGCATCCCCTGCTGAAGAATGTGCGGGTGGAAGAGTTTCTCAGTAGGGCGTGCCGCGATTCATTCGCTGGTTATGCGCTCACCCAGATTCGGAAGGCCAGGGGGCTGAATAAGAAAGTCCGCAATCCCGTAGCTCCAGAACGGAAGGGCGTAGAAGACTTCTGCTACATCGTGGAGGATGGGAAAAGCCGCCCCCTGCGTCAATGGTCCCGGGAGCGGAAGATGCCGCTCCCGGAACTCGCCCTCGCCGGAGTGAATCACGCCCGGGACCTGTACGCCGTCTACTACGATCGCGGCGCGGGGTGGGCGGCCGGTATCGTCCGTAGCGATAAAGCGAATGCCGTCGCGGTCACCGATGTCCCAAAGGGAGAAACTCCGGTGGCGTACCTCTCCTTCAGCCAGGACGCCTACTCCACCTACTGCCGCGACTACCGGGAATACCGCGCCTGGGAGCGTAACCGGAACGACGATCGCTACCAAAGCACCCTTGCGCACGGTCAGGGGTACGACGCCAAGAATATGATGCACACCATCCGGCTGCTGGAGATGGCCACCGAGATCTTCCTTACGGGTCGCTTGAACGTGCGTCGGCCCAACAGGAACTTCCTGCTGTCGATCAAAGCGGGGGAATATCCCCTGGACGATGTGCTACGAATCGCCGACGAGCGGGTGGAGCAGCTGAATCTGGCGGCCGACCGTAGTGACCTTCCCCCGCAAATTGATCCCGATTGGCTAAGCCGGCGGCTGGCAGGACTGCGAAAGCAACTCTACTACCCGGGTGCCTGATCCGGTCGGCGCGCCAGGAACTTATCCGGATTGAACCAGCGCGCCAGTACCCGCTCGTAGCGGGCGGGCATCAGTCGCGTGATCTTATCGATCCAGTAGGCATCGCGCCCGATCAGCACCCGCGGCCGTTCCCGCTCGATGCCCACAATGATCTGCCGCGCCGCTTCCCAGGCGGTGGTCTTAGCCTGCCGCTCAAAAGTGCGGATGAAATTTTCACGCTCCTGTGGGTCTTCGATCTCGACGTTGCGGTGGATGTTGGTAGCGATACCGCCGGGGTGGACACAGCAGATGTGCATCAGCTTACCCATCTCCACCCGGAGCGTCTCCGTGAAACCGCGTACCCCGAACTTGCTGACATTATAGGGGCCGGAACCGGGAAAGGCAAATAGGCCGAATACGCTGCTCACGTTAACCAGGCTCGCCTCCGGTTGCTCCCGTAGGTAAGGCATGAAGGCGAGTGAGCCGTAAATGACGCCCCATAGATTGACTTGCAGGGTCCGCTCGTAGTCTTCGATGCGGCTGTACGCCACTGGCTGCTGCCGCACGCTGAAACCCGCGTTATTGATCACGATGTCCACCCGGCCCAGGCTGTCCTTCACGGCGTTGGCGAAGTCCTGCATGGCCTGTCGGTCGCCTACGTCAAAGGCCCTCTGTATGCCCCGCGTGCGTTCCGGTAGTTCCGCCCATGTTTCCGCCAGCGGCTCGCCCTTTACGTCGTTGATGGCTAGTACGGCCCCCCGGGCGGCCAGCTGCCAGGCGAGTTCCCGGCCGATACCGGATCCGGCGCCGGTGATGACTACTACTTTTCCCTTGAAGTCTTTCATGGTGGTAGAAGGGGACCCACGCGGTGAAGGTTTCCTAGAACCAGTGGCCGAGATAGAAAAACAGGTCTCCGCCGCTGTCCGTCAACCCGTAGGTCAGTTCGATGGGGCCGAGCGGAGTGTTGAGCCCGTACCCGATGACCGCCCCCGTGATCCAGCCGCTACCGATGGAACTCGGGAAATTTTCCGGGTTTTCGATCAGGGCCGTCCGTCCACCCAGGTGAACGTAATGATTAGTGAAGAGGCGCTGCCGCCAGAATAGCTCGGCCAGGAAGAGTCGGCTGCCCGAGGCCTCCCCGATATCCAGCCCCGGGAAACGTTTGAAGTTGTTGAGGAGGTTCCAGTTGATGCCCCCCAAATAGTAGCGATAGGGTAGGGCAGTGGCGTCCAGGAAGGCTCCCGCACTCATTTCCAGCCCGATCGACTGCTTCTCCCCCAGCGGAAGCATGCCTATAAAATCGAGATCAGCGTTAAAGGCCCAGGCATGTTCGGCGTCCGTGAAGGGGTGGATGGCCCGGGCGCTACTATTGATACTAAAACCCCGCATGGGGAAGTGGGGCTGATTCAGCTTGTCGTAGATGAAGTAGAGCCGCGAAACAAAGTACATGTCGTCACTCAGCGTAAAGAGGCTCGACGTATCGGCGGATTCCAGCTGGTCGGAGGTGGTTTGGTAGTACTTCAGCCCGGCCGCGATGCCGGTATAACTGTTGTGCGTTTGCCGGAAATCCCAGTAGACCTCGCCGCTCCAGTCGTTGAACCGGAAGTCGACCCGTTCCAACGTCACCCCCAGGTCTTCGAACGGCACCTCGGCTACGTCGAAGCTCACGTCGGCGTAGTCCAGGCTGCTGCGTAAACCGAAGGCGGATCCGTTGACGCGGTTGATCCGGTAGTCCTGTCGGTAGCGCAGGCGGTTACCGGCGATCAGGTCCAGGCTGAGCATGCTGTTGTCGATCAGCTGGTCGTACAGGGTAAGGTTCAGTAAAAGGTTAGCGCGGTAGAGCGGATCATAGTGCAGGCCCAGCCGGAGTTGCTGCCCGAAGGCGGGCACCGGATCGAATACCATGAAGAGGCTGATCTCCTCCGTCGCTTCATCGAGGTATTCCCACCGGTAGTTGATATTAGCGAAGCGACCGGTGACGTGCAGGTCCGCCAGCCCGGCCCGGAAGTCTTCCCAGCTGATCCGGCCGGGAATCTGGTCGTCAAAGAAGCTTAGCACCTGCCGGTCCGAGAGGTCCGTCACCCCGTTGATGGTTACCTCCCCGATATTGAGGTATTCCGGTACGGGCGCGTCGGTCGTATCCCGGCGGGAGTTGGCGGAGCGTTGCACGGCAGCCAGGGAATCCAGGGTCGGTTTCTGCTCCAGCGCGGCTACGTAGCCGGCGTTGATGAGGCTGTCGATATCGGTGAAGCTCAGTACGTTGTAGCCGTCTAGCTGCGGCTTGATGTCCAGGTCGGTCACCTCGTACTGTTCCAGGTTGCGCCGGTTCGCCTGGAAGAAGGCGATCTGCAGAATGAGGTCGGCTACGCTGGATATTTCATCGGCCCGCAGCGGGTCGGATTCCACGCTCACGCCCAGTACGTAGTCCATCCCCTTGGCCTTGATCTCCTCGGCGGGGTAGTTGTTGGATACCCCACCGTCGGTAAGCAACCGACCGTCCAGTTCGTAGGGGCTCAGCACCCCGGGCAGGGCGGCACTCGCCCGCATGGCTTCCGCGAGCATTCCGCTCTCCAGGATGACGGCATCGCCGGTCTCGATATCGGTGGCCACGCTGAGAAAGGGAATGGGTAGCTCGCTGAAATCCTGGATGTGCCCGACATAGGCCGTCCAGTTGGCAAAGAGGTCGTGTACGCGCTGCCCGTCGGAGAGCGCCGTTGGAAGTTGTATGCCGAAGTCCTGCATCGAGATCGACAGCAGGTATTTTTCGTTATACAGCTTTTCGTAGATGGTCCGGTCCGCCCGCTCCACCGCGTCCTGTAGTTCGGCCATGATGTCGATGCCGCGGAGCAGTTGCTCGAGCTGGTCGGCACTGTAGCCGGCGGCGTAGAGCCCGCCCACTACGGCACCCATACTCGTTCCGCCCACGTAATCGATACGGACGCCACTTTCCTCGATCACCCGCAGGGCACCGATGTGCGCGTAACCCTTGGCTCCCCCTCCGCTCAGTACGAGGCCTACTTGCGTATTTTTTTGCGCCGGAGCGCAGGCAATAAGCAGAATCGTAAAGAGTAAGGTGAGTGTCGTCTTCATTCTTAATACGGCAACCTGTACCGCTCTGTCTCCCGAAAGGTAAGCGGTCCGTCTGACTTGGTGAAGTCCCTGCCCTCCGGTCGGATGGCCGCACGGCCTATGGCATCGCTTCCGTAGCTTTGGCGACGCCAATTGATGAAGAACCTTTTCCTACTTTGCTGTTGCTGCTTCGCCTGCGGGCCCTTGCTGGCCGACTCCGGGCAGTGCGCCATGCCGGTAGTCGGCGACAGCTACCATTTCCTCAACCCCCGGGTGGTTGGATTTGAATCCGAACTGGCCCGCTTCTTCCTGCACTTCGGTCAAACCTTCCGCGAAGACCTGGGCCAGGATCGGGACCTGCAGCGGTACGACAACGTAGCGGAATGGCACGAGCGCTTCTGCGATCAGGCGGAACCCGAAGACATTGATGCCCTCATCTACGGTAACAACCTAAATCAACTGGAGCAGCTGAGCCGTCTGCTGAGTCAGGAGGAAGCCAAGGCCGCCGACCTGCCACCCGCCCTGCAGGCCAATACGTTCGCCCGGCATCTGCTCGAGGATAACTGCCACGAGGTACTGGACTACCTGATCTACGCCAAGCAGGCCGAACCTTTCGTCACCGCCCCAACCAACGCCTTTGAGCAACCCTCCCCGGATCGGACGCAAATGGAAGATCTGCTGAAACGGGGCGTGGACATCTTCCCCCGGGTGGAAAGCCACTACGTACGCCTGCGCTACGCCTACCAGCTCGTCCGACTCGCGCACTACCTCAAGGAGTACGACTACGTACTGGAGCTGTACGATTACCTGATGCCGAAGATCAACGCCGATCCCAGTATCATCTACGACTGGATCGAGGGGCACCGGGCCGGCGCGCTGCAATCTTTGGGAAATTACGCTGAGTCGGCCTACCTCTTCAGTCGCATCTTCGAACGCACGCCGAGTAAGCGGGAGAGCGCCTACCGCAGTTTTCGTATCCGGACCAATGAGGAATGGCGCGATGCCCTATTGCTGGCCCAGACCGATCACGAGCGCGCCATGCTCCACGTCCTGCGGGCCCACAACGGTCGGGCGATCATCGTGGACGAGATGCGCGACATCTACGACTACGAGCCGGATAATCGGTCCCTGCAGCTGCTGACGATGCGCGAGCTCCAGGAGCTCGAAGCCGAACTCCTGTCCAAACGCGTAGAGAATAGCGGTCCAGATGACGAGTCCACCGACCGGTTGATCGACCTGCAGGTTTTCGTCAACCGGGTGCTGGACGAGAACAAAGCCAATAACCGGGACTTCTGGCAGCTGGCCCGCGGGGTACTGGAACTGCTGGCCGGCGACTACTTCTTCGCTGAGACAACCTTCACCGAGCTGGCCGCCACCACGGAAAGCGATACGATACGCCAGCAGCTGGTGATCCTCAATGATGTGAAGGAGGTACTGCAACTGAACCGCGTCACCGATTCCGTGGAGATTCACTACTACGATCTGCTCACCGACGCCGGCTTCCAGCAGCGCTACCCGGACTTTCAACCCCTTGTCAATACCAAATTCCAAGCCGTCTACCGACGCACGGGGCAGGAAGCCAAAGCTAATCTGATCCGCTACGGCTTCGATGCCATCCAGAAAAACCCGGCCATCGAAGCTATTCTGTCGCTAGAGCGAATGGCCGACAGCCTGAACCGCAACCGCTTCGATCGCGCCCTGCTCAACGATCGTATCGGGCCGAATCCACTTGATCACATCTACAACCTGCTGGGCAACCACTACGTACAGCAGGGCCAGTGGAAGGCCGCCCTGGAGATCTACCGGCGCATCGATCAAAGCAACATCGACGACTTCGGCCGTTTTTCCCCCTTCATCCGGCAGATCAACGACCGCGTCGATTTCACCCCGCCACCGGATGCCGCCACCTACAATAAGGTGCAACTTCTGGAGAGGCTCGACGAACTGGAGGAAGAGGCCGACCGGACCACTAACGATACCATTGCCGCCCGCAATTACTTCAACATCGGTCAGGCGCTCTATAGCATGAGCTACTTTAGCTACAACTGGTCGTTTGCGGACGAATATCGTTCCGGTAGTAGTGGTGCCATTATCGCGAACGCCCACCAGCCTCTGGGTACGATTTCTCACCCTTACGCCCCCCTCGGTAATCTGGAAAGCTTCGATATGGGGCAGGCCCGGTACTTTTTCGAACGGGCGATGCGGCGCGCCCCCGATCGGGAATCCGCCGCTCTGGCCGCCTATTTCGCCGCCAAAACCGAGCGGAACCGGCACTACGCCCTCGGACGACCGGGTAGGGAGCGGCCCTTTACCTATTTCGGACTGCTCCGGGATAACTACCGCGATACCGACGTGTACGACCAGTTAATCGAGGAGTGCAAGACCTTCGCCTGGTACGTCGATCGGTAGGGTAGACTTTCCCGTCTGCCGAGCGCAGCTCGTCCGCCGGGGAAGTCTACGTTTGACCGTATCCGAACAAACTTTACCCGCCCGCCGCGTTTACTCGGCAAAGTTATTCCTATGCTCTCCCGCCCCCGTCGCAACCGATCCTCCGCCGCCGTCCGTAACCTCGTCCGGGAGACTGAACTGAACGCCGGACACCTGGTCCAGCCTATCTTTCTGTTACCGGATGCGAAAGCACGCCTCCCGGTGAAGAGCCTGCCCGGTACCTTCCGCATGGGTATCGAGGAAGTACTGCGGGAGATCGAGCAGTGCCGCGAGGCAGGCATCCGGAGTTTCATGATGTTCCCCGCCGTGCCGGAGGAGCATAAGGACAAAACGGGCACCTACGCCACCGCGGAGCAGAACTTCTACCTGCACGCGGCCCGCGCTATCAAGGAACGCTTTCCCGATTGCTGCCTGATTTCCGATGCCGCCCTCGACCCCTACAGCACCGATGGTCATGATGGCGTAGTCATCAATGGCCGCATTCACAACGATGAAACTCTCAAGTTGCTGGATGCCATGTCGGTGGCGCAGGCGCAGGCCGGTTTCGATATCATCGGCCCCAGCGACATGATGGACGGCCGCGTTGGAAGTATCCGGCGGGCACTCGACAAGGCCGATCTGACGGAAACGGCGATCATGTCCTACACCGCTAAGTACGCCAGCGCCTTCTACGGCCCCTTCCGTGATGCATTGGATAGTGCCCCCCGCCAGCTCAAGGACGTCCCCGCCGACAAGAAGACCTATCAGATGGACCCCGCTAACGTCCGCGAGGCCCTCCGCGAGGCCGACCTCGACGCCGCTGAGGGAGCCGACTACCTGATGGTCAAGCCGGCACTGAACTACCTGGATATCATCTACCGGCTGCACGAGGCGCATCCGCTGCCTATTGCGGCTTATCACGTTTCGGGGGAATGTGCCATGCTGATGGCCGCCGCCGAGCGGGGCTGGCTGGATTACGAGCAGGCGGCATCGGAGGCCTTGCTGAGTATCCGCCGGGCGGGTGCCGATGTGATCATTACCTACTTCGCCAAAGACTTCGCCCGCTGGAATCAGTAGGATGCGGTCTCCGACCGCGCCAGTACAAAGCGGTCTCCGACCGCGAAGTGGGAAGCATTTTCCAAATGCGACGTTATCTATCAACTCCGCGTAGTTCGCC
>JBASAV010000293.1:0-5657 GCA_049650785.1 Lewinella sp.
CACATACACCGGACTGGATACGGGAAAAAACACGATACCTGGGCGGCTTCAGCCGCTACGACGACCGTACGGAATCGGTAGCGGAGTGCCGGCAAGCGCTAAACCTCCCGCCGACCGCACGAATCGCCACCGTAGTAAATGGTTCGGGCGGCGGAGCGCAGGAAGTAAGCCACTGGCAAGCCATCGCGCGGGCATGTCCCCATTGGACCTTTCTCCTGGTGGGTCAGGTACCCGTGATGGAGGAATTGCCACCAAACCTGAAGCGGGTAGGCTTCGTTGACGACACCTTCCCTTACCTGCGGGCCGCCGACGTGGTCGTTGGCAGCGGCGGGACCAATACCATGATGGAAGTCGGCGCGGCTCGCCGACCGTTTCTGAGTATGCCGGAGCCCCGCCCCTTTGACGAGCAAGTGTGCAAAATGAAGGCCCTGGAACGGCTGCAGTTGACCCGGGTCGTTGAAACCGATCTGCCGCCCGCGAAGTGGCCGGACATCCTGGAAAGCACGGCGGGTCTTGATACCGGTGGATGGGAGCTTATCTTCGCCCAAACCGGAACGGACGACATTTTAGCCTAAAGGACGGAAGACAAGTAAAAGTGTCAGGTCACTGATCGCGGCACGATGCTTGCAGACCTACCTCCTGCGCTCCGGCGCAAACCCTGTCCTCTATTCCTTCCGTACATTTGTAGACCGGAAGTAAGCCCTCCAACCCCAGCCAGTGAGCCGACCGAAGATTAAAATTAAAATGGATAACCGCGGATTTGACGACGACCAGGACATGCTCCCCTTTATCGGCCTGGAAGATGGCGATGAAGAACAGGTCGACGGCAATACGTCCAGTCCCATCCCCATTCTCGCACTTAAAAACGCGGTGCTATTCCCCACCATCGTCACCCCGATTAACATCGGCCGCGACCGGTCGATCAATGCGGTGAACCACGCCCAGGAAGGCAACCGACTCGTGGCGGTCTTCACCCAGCGGGACCAGAACATCGAAGAGCCGGAAGTGAAGGACCTCTACGAGATAGGTACCATAGCGCGGATCCTCAAGATGCTCCGGATGCCCGACGGCAGCCTGACGGCGGTACTCCGGGGTGGCCAGCGCATCCGGCGCACATCCATTATTCAGGAGACGCCCTACATGGCCGGCGATATCGTGCCGCTCCACTACGAGCAGTCTACGGAAGAGATGACCTTCAAGGCTACCATAGACAGTATCCGTGATATGGCGGTACGGGCCGTGGAACTCAGCCCGAATATCCCGACCGAGGCCCGGGTCATGCTCGACAATATTAAAAAGCCGAGCCAGCTGCTCAACTTCATCGCCAGTAATCTGAACGGCGAGATCGAGGCCAAACAGCAGTTGCTGGAAACCGACGAGCTCGGCAGCAAAGCCGAAGGCGTGCTCAATGCGCTGCGTCGGGAACTACAGATCCTGGAACTTCGCGACCAGATCGAAAACAAGACCCGCGGGGACATCGAGCAGCAGCAGCGCCAGTATTTCCTTAATCAGCAGATCAAGGCCATCCAGGACGAACTGGGAGAGAATCCCAACGAGCAGCAGATCCAGGAACTCGAAAGCCGCGCCAAAAAGAAGCAATGGCCCGAAGAGGTCGCCAAGACTTTCGACCGGGAGATCATTCGCCTGAAGCGGATGAATCCCCAGGTGGCGGAATTCAGCGTCCAGCTGTCCTACCTCGAAATGTTGCTCGACCTGCCCTGGCAGGAGTACACCGAGGATAACTTCGACCTGAAGTCCGTTGCCAAAGTGCTCGACGACGACCACTATGGTCTGGAAAAGGTCAAGGATCGCATCCTGGGCCATCTGGCCGTGCTCAAGCTGAAGGGCGACATGAACGCTCCCATCATCCTGCTGCTCGGCCCTCCCGGGGTGGGGAAGACCAGTTTGGGAAAGAGCATCGCTTCGGCGCTTGGACGGAAATTCGTTCGGATCAGTTTGGGTGGCTTACACGACGAAAGCGAGATCCGCGGTCACCGAAAAACATACATCGGGGCCATGCCCGGACGTATCGTGCAGTCCCTGCGGAAAGTGGGCAGTGCCAATCCGGTCTTCATCCTGGATGAGATCGACAAGATCGGTCAGAGCCACCGCGGCGATCCGTCCTCGGCCCTGCTCGAAGTGCTCGACCCCGAACAGAATACCACCTTCCACGACAACTACCTCGATCTCGACGTGGATCTGAGTAAGGTACTGTTCATCGCTACGGCTAACAGCCTGCAGAACGTACAGCCGGCGCTGAAGGACCGGATGGAGATCATCCGGCTGAGCGGATACAGCACCGAAGAGAAGGTGGAGATCGCCCGCCGCCACCTCGTACCTAAGCAGCGTAAGGCACACGGCCTGAAATCCAAGCAGGTGAAGCTTCCCGTAGCCACGCTGCGGGAGGTCATCGAGGGCTATACCCGCGAAAGCGGTGTACGCTCATTGGACCGTCAGATTGCCGGCCTGATGCGTCATGCCGCTAAGGAGATTGCCATGGAAGGTGCCGAACAGGTATCGATCAACAAGGGCGATCTGGAAGATATTTCCGGACCACGCATCTTCGAACGGGAACCCTACCGGGTCGGTCGGCAGCCGGGAATCGCCATCGGTATGGCCTGGACCCAGGTCGGCGGTGAAATCCTTTTCGTCGAAGCCAGCCTGAGTCCGGGTAAGGGAGGCCTGCAGCAGACCGGTAACCTGGGAAGCGTCATGAAGGAAAGTGCCAGTACGGCCCGCTCCTACCTGCGTGCCAAGGCCGAACAGATCGGTATCGACCAGGAGGCCTTCAAGACCCAGGATATTCATATCCACGTTCCGGAGGGCGCTACGCCGAAGGATGGCCCCAGCGCGGGTATCACCATGTTGACCGCTATGGCCAGTGTGTATACCGGCCGGCCGGTCCGTCCTTACCTGGCCATGTCGGGAGAAATCACCTTGCGCGGTAGGGTACTACCGGTAGGGGGGATCAAGGAAAAGCTGCTGGCCGCACGTCGTGCGGGTATGAAGGAGATCATCCTGAGCGAATCCAACCAACGACACGTGCGGGAGGTGGAGGAGCGGTATCTGAAGGGTATTGACATCCACTATGTAGAAAATATGCTCGATGTCCTGGAGCTGGCTTTAGAACCCGCTTAGTCCTTCCCGTATGTCCGTCCGACAACCCCGTGCCCTAATTTATCGTTAAGGAAAGAAGGTCCGGCCAACCGCGATGGCCCGTATCGCGTCCTTTAATCGACTACGTTTCCACCGATTATGAAGTACCTGTTCCTCTTTTTGCTCTGTCTAGGCTTTGGCACCGTGGCTCGCGCCCAGTTCGTGGACCAGTACGGAGAGCCCCTGGTGCAGTTTTCGGGAATGGTACTCGACGGAACCACCAGTCAGTTGCAGCCCGTGCCCTACGCTACCGTGCTGATCAAGAACGATGGCCGGGGAACCTACGCTAACCTCGAAGGCTTCTTTAGTATCGTGGCTCACAAAGGAGATACCATCCTGTTCAGCGCTCTGGGTTACGAAGACGTGGAGTTCATCATCGACCCCGAACTGGAGGACGACAAGTACAGCCTCGTTCAACTCATGACTTACAATGCCATCGACCTACCCGAGGCGGTGGTATTTCCCTGGCCGAGCCGCGACCACTTCAAACTGGAATTCCTGGCGATGGACGTGACGCCCGAACTGCAGTCTCGCGCCACCGAAAATCTGAGTGCCGATAAGCTGGAGCGCCTGCAGGAGACGGTGCCCCGCAGTGGTGCCGAGAACAGTAGCTACTACCTCCGCCAGCAGGCGCGACAGACCTACTACATCGGCCAGCGACCCCCAATGAATATCTTCAGTCCGGTAGCCTGGAAGCAGTTCTTCGATGGCTGGAAACGGGGTGATTTCAAACGGCAGGACGACTAAGCAACTACCCCCGGCTGGCGGTTGTTAAGCCCGCATGCCCCGACCCCCTTCCCCTAAGGACGACGAACCCACCGGCTGGCGCGACCAGCTCGCCGCGTTACGGAATTTGCCGCCCTTCTTCCGACTCATTTACCGGACCAGTCCCTCCCTGACTATCACGAACGTGGTACTACGGGTGGTGCAATCGGCTCTTCCCACGGCGAAGCTTTACGTCGGTAAGTTGATCATTGACGAAGTAATTGATATCCTGGACGGGGCGGGAGACACGACCTATCTCTGGCAGATGGTTGCCCTGGAGCTGGTTCTTTTTCTGACCTCCGACCTGCTGAGTCGCGGCATCAATCTGGTCGATAGTCTGCTGGCCGATCTGTATACCAACCAGACCAGCGTCGACCTGATGCGTCACGCGGCCACCCTCGATCTGTACCACTTCGAGGATGCTGAATTCTACGACAAAATGGAGCGGGCGCGCCGGCAAACGACCAGCCGGTCTACCCTCATCTCGCAGCTGCTCGCTCAGTTCCAAAGCACGGTCACCCTGGTCTTCCTGGGCGTCAGCGTGGCGGCCTTCAACCCGTGGCTCATTGCCTTGCTGGTCATCGCGGTCATACCCAGTTTTATTCAGGAGAACTACTTCAACCAGCAGGTCTACAGCCTGACCCGTAGCTGGACCCCCGAGCGTCGCGAGCTCGACTACCTCCGCTACATTGGCGCCAGTGACACGACGGCGAAGGAGGTTAAAATATTCGGGTTGGCTGATTTTATCACGGAGCGTTTCCACGTGCTGTCGATGAAGTACTACCACGTCAACCGGAAACTGTCCATCAAACGGGCGAGCTGGGGCGCCTTCTTCAGCGCTATCAGTGCCCTGACGTATTACGGAGCTTACATACTCATCATCTACCAGACCATCAGCGGTGCCATCACGGTAGGTTCGCTGACCTTTCTGTCGGGCGCCTTCCGACAGATGCAGCAGGGCTTGCAATCGGTCCTCTCCCGCTTTTCCACCATCGGGGAAAATGCCTTGTACCTACAGGACCTGTTTGATTTCTTCGCCATCACGCCGAATATCGCCGACCGGCCGGGTTCCATTCCTTTCCCGGATAAACTGCGCATCGGCTGGGAGTTTCAGAACGTCAGCTTCCGGTATCCGAACAGTGAGGCATACGCGATTCGTAATCTCTCCTTTACCCTGCCGGCCGGACAGAAGCTGGCACTGGTTGGGGAGAACGGTGCGGGAAAAACTACGCTCGTCAAGCTCCTTGCCCGCCTGTACGAACCCACCGAGGGGCGCATCCTGCTCGACGGTCGTGACCTGCGCGAATATGAGCTGAGTACACTCCGCGATAACGTTGGCGTGATCTTCCAGGACTTCTTCCGCTACCAGCTCACCGCCCGCGAGAATATCGTTATCGGCCGCGTCGAGGAAGCCGACAACGACGAACGGATTGACGACAGCGCGCAAAAATCCCTGGCTAAGGAAGTCATCGAAAGCCTGTCCGGTGGCTACGACCAGCTCCTCGGTCGTCGCTTCGCCGGAGCCGTCGATCTCAGCGGAGGCCAGTGGCAGAAGATCGCCCTGGCGCGTGCCTACATGCGTGACGCGCAGCTACTCATCCTCGACGAGCCTACCAGCGCGCTGGATGCCCGGGCGGAGTACGAGGTCTTTCAACGGTTCACGGCACTTATCGAGGGGAAGACGGCCGTGCTGATCAGTCACCGGTTCTCCACGGTTCGCATGGCCGACCACATTC
>JBASAV010000294.1:0-4842 GCA_049650785.1 Lewinella sp.
GGGCGGGCAGGGGATCCCAGCCGTCGTCGCCCTTCGTGAAGTTGTAGGGGGTGATCTGGGTATCGTCGTTGAGGACCGGTTCGGTCAGTACGGTCGACCAGGCTACGCGTTGGTCCAGGTTGTTCTCCCCGGACAGTTCGATGGTACCGTATTCGTACATCTTTTCGGACTCACCACCGAGACTGCTGGTCCACCCTTCGGGCTCGATCAGCGACTCCCCCACGTAACCGGGATAATTCGAGGTATCGATGGTCGTATTGTAGAACACCACTTCGCTGGTGGTTGCTTCCCACGGGCGACCGTAGTACCCGGGCTTGGCACGGTACTGCGAGGCAGTTTCCGTACCGGGCATCGCGGAGGTAACCGTCGTTTCGTACATCAGGTATCCGCGTGGTTCGCTTTGCTGGGCGGCGGTGATGTAGGACCGGTCGGAGCTGGCGTCGCTGACGTTCATGGCCAGCTCGGATTGATAGAATACGGCCGTCATGCCCCCGAAAATGTAGTCCACTGCACCCATCATCGAGCCCCGGAAGGCGACGACGCGGGCTCCGCGCCCACCAAAGAACGAATCCTGCCGGCCAATGACCCGGCACTTATCCAGAATGACCTTATCGGCACTGCCTACGATGGCAATGGCGGCGGCCCGCTCTACGAAGGAGCGATCCTGCACGTCGGTATTACCGTATTCGGTCGGACGCTCCCCTTTGCTACCGGAATCCCACATGACAATCACGTCCGCAGCTTCCCTTTGAGAAATGTACTGGTTGAAGGAATTTTCAAAGATGATATCCTCGGCCTGAAAACCTAGGGAATAGACGACCACCGTGGCATTCCAGTAGGATCCATTGGTAGTACCTGCGCCAACGTTCTCGTTGCTCAGCATGCCATTCTCCCGGTTGACGGCCAGTACGTCAGCGTCATATTTCTGGTCGCTGCCCATGCTATAGTAGTCGTATCCGTGTCCGTAGTACGAGGTGATGCGCACCGCGTTCGGATCGATGCCGACGCCTTCGTTCATCAGGGCGATGGAGGGGGTAACGGCTGCATTTTTCAGCGTTACTTCGGGCATATCGATGACGAGCATTTCTTCGTAGTTGCCCGGGTCGATCATAATGGTCACGCGCTCGCCGGAGTCGCGGCTCATCAACCGAACGGCATCCAGCGCGTCGTTGATGGTCTGGTAGTCTTTATCGGCACCCACCATTAACATGGGGGTGTATTCCACGTAGGGAATGGTGCGAATTTCGGTTAAGTAGGTCGTTCCCGCTCCTTCACCGACCGTGATGGTGACGGTACCGTCCTCTTCGCCGGGGTAGACGTAGGTGGTCGATTCCAGCACGCTGGTACTGCCCGAGGAGGTAGTCACCGTTTCACCACCTTCAATGGTAAAGTCGGCACTATAGTAGTAGGTGACGATAACGGCTTCTCCCCCACTTACGGGGACGGCTATCGTTGCTCCCGGACTGGCGACCAGATGCCCCTTATCAATCTCGTTGCTTACCCCACCGGTGAACTGCAATCCTTTGTAGTACTCGTCGCCGGAAGTGATGATGGCATCATCGAAGCTCCATTCCGTAACGGGTACGAACATCAGCGTCTTCGAGGTATCGGCACCATCGACCGTCAGGTTGGACGTCAGGGCTAGTTCCACCGGGTATGCGGACAGGCCGGATGCCTGCAGGGAGTACACCCCGTCGCGAAGGGCGATCGCGGAGAGATCGTCGAAGGCATACGTGTAGCCCGCTTCGTTGAGGTTGTTGAAGGTGAGGCTCAGTTCCTCCAGCTGTTCGCTGGTCAGTCCGGTAGTCTGGACGGACACGGCATACAGGGTTTTAGCTACGAAGGTGATATCGTAGTCGGTGTCTTCGCCCGCTATCGTCAGGCTATCCTCGATGAGCTGATAGTCATTCACGCCGGTAGCCGTGATGCCGTAGCCACGGCCTGCTTCCAGGCTGACGGTGTAAGTACCGTTTTCGGTATCTACGGAGGCTTCCGGCAGGTAGATGGCTCCGTCGGATGTAAACTCGAGCATGAGGTCCGCCGGTATCTCCGGGAGGCCCAGAATCTCACCCGAAACGGTATACAACTCGGTTCTGATAATGGTGACGTCATAGGTTGTCGTACCCTCCGTCACTTCCACGGAACTACCGTTGCTGATGATGTAACCGTTGGCACCTCCCAGGCTCAGCTCGTAGGTATAACCGGCGGGCAGGTCGATGCTGTACGTCCCGTCTGCTACGGAAGTCTCGTACATTTTTCCTGACGCGTTAGTGAACTGGAGCACGAAATCGCCGGGGATGTCGGCGGCATCGGTCAGGTCTACCGTTCCCGTCAGGCTGACATAGGTAGCACTTTCCCGCACGATCCGGTAGTAGCTCGGCTTGTCCTGCGTATCGAAGAGCTTGTAGGTACCGGTCTGATTGGCAACGAAGGTGAACTCGGTCAATTCCCCGGGCAGTGCCTCAATATCTGTTTGCGACGCGGGATCCGCGGCGTTCTGAAAATTCAGTAGCCCCTCGCCATTTTGCGAGAGCGCGTATACGGTCAGTACGTCGTCCGCCTCGAGGGCCACACTGAGATAGCGCCCCAGGGCGCCGGTGCTGTTGATGTAGATACGGCCGTCGAAATCGCCGCTCCCGGACGCGTTATCGTCGTAGCGGGTCAGGTTGGTATTGGTGGTGCGAAGCCGGTCATTACCACCACCGACAAACGTGAGTCCGTTCGAGCTGAAATCGGGTAGGATGTTTCCCGCTGAGCCAACTTCCACGGCGGAATCGTACCAGGCGTTAATGGCGGCTTCGTCTAACTGGTTTGTGAATTCATCACCCTCCAGTTGCTCGGCGCCGAAGTCCCAGACCAGGGCCTTACCCTCCGTATCCACGATCTCGTCAGCGTTCTGTACGGATACCCCGTGTAAGTAGACCTCGGCCGTGGGAAAATTCTCACTGACCAGGGTAGCCGTGAGGACCCCCGCCGGTCCTTCGTAGGAGAAAGTGCTGGGGAAACCGTCTTCCTCGCCGATATTTTCCGCGGCGATCGTACCTAAGAGATTGTCACCGGCATCCGTGAATTCAAACACGGCATCCGCGGCCGATCCGTATGTATCAACCAGGAAGGTGATGAGAGCATCTCCGGCAACGCTGATATCGAAGCTGTTTCCGGAGAAGAACACGCCACCGTGGGAAGAATCGTGGTAACCGAATTGCCCGGCCTCCTCATCCGTGTTGCTGTTTATGGTGACCAGGTTATCGCTGGTGGTAAAGCTGGTGTAGCGCAGTTCCTGGTAGCTCGTTTGCGGCAGCACACTGCCATCCGCGAAGTTGTAGGTATAGGTCCGGCCGGCTTCCGACTGGGCTTGAACCGCCGAACCCACACAGAGCAGGGCGACGAATAAGAGTAAAATTTTTGGCATGATCTAAGTTTGTAAGATGAGATTAGGTTGCTCAGGATGTATCGACACCATTAGCGTCGCCTACCGGTGACGGTGGGCAGCAGATACTCCCGTAGCGGAATGTTTTGATTGGCAATGGCGCGCGCTACCAGCCCTGCCATAGTACGGGCACCTTCCGGGGAGAAGTGGGTATTGTCTTCCACGCCCTCCGGATAATTATCGTTTTCTCCCTCGGCCACCCACAGGTACAGCTTCCTGGATTCAGGGTCTCCGAGTTTCGTGACTACCTCCCGGCTCAGGCTCGTCATATCAATGAACGGCACCTTCGTTTCCCGCGCGATGCGCTCGGCGGTTGCCGGATACTCCCCGTGAGTTGGCACCAGCTTATCCGCTTTGAAGTGGCGGCGAACGACGGGACTGAGCACGACGGCGCGCCCGCCACGGTCTTTCGTTTCTTCGATGAACCGGCGCAGGTTCTCACCGTAGGCTGCCGGTGAGGAATAGCGTGACGTATCGGGTTTACCGTCGTTGTGTCCGAACTGTATGAAGACATAGTCCCCCGGCGTGATCTGGGTACGCACGGTTTCCCAGCGTCCCTCATCACGGAAAGATTTCGAACTGCGGCCGTTCTGGGCGTGATTATCTACCGTCACCCCCGATTGGAAATACTCGTTCAACATCTCCCCCCAGCCGGTTTCCGGCCGCTTGTTTTCCTGTTTGTTCGCCGCCGTGGAGTCGCCGATCAGGTAAACCGTGGGCGGTCCCGAGCGGGGCGCGCGACAGGAAGCAACGGAGAGTAGCAGCAATCCCAGCGTGAGGATGAGAATGGAATAGGACTTCATAGCAGTTCTTTAGGGGTGGATTACCGGCTTACGATCAACCGTTTGCTCCCGAGGGCCGCGCCGGACCGAACCACCACGTGGTAGATTCCGGCGGACAAGTCGGCGGTATTCAGTTGGTAGGCACCGGCACCGGTGGCCGTAAGCAGGCGCCTGGGCAGCTGCCGACCGTACGCATCGAACAATTGAAGCGTAGCGTCCGCAACCGATTGACCTACGGCAATCTGTACCCATCCGGAGGCCGGATTCGGGAACAGCGACAGCGCGTCCTCCGGCAGCGCCTGGCGGGTCGATACCGTTGAGCTATCGTAAACCACCAGTATCTGACCCTGGGTCACTCCACCCTGCGTATCCACTAATTCGTAATCAATGGTTTCCGATCCGGTGGAGGAAGTGGACGGGATAAAGGAGATCATATTGTCCCGTATGCTTACGATTCCCGCGGGCTCGTTCAGTATTCGAGCGATGCGGAGTTCGCCACCGTCCGGGTCGGTGTCGTTGGCGACCGCATCGATCACGGTTGGAACGATCGCTGCCGTCAAGTCCACCGTATCGGGCACCGCGGTAGGGGCTATGTTGGTTTCGGGATTGAAGGGCCCGGCGGCATTCATC
>JBASAV010000295.1:0-14158 GCA_049650785.1 Lewinella sp.
CTACCGTACTAACCGATGACGAAGTCGTCGACCACTAGTACGGTAGTCCTTAGTATGGTAGTAGGGTAGTCGGCCGATACTACACAGCTGGCGAAGCAAGCGACTACCGTACTAACCGATGACGAAGTTGTCGACATTCTAGTACGGTAGTCCTTAGTACGGTAGTCGGCCGGTACTACACAGCTGGCGAAGCGAGCGACTACCGTACTAACCGATGACGAAGTCGTCGACTACCGTACTAATCGTGGGCCCAGTAGGATTTGAACCTACGACCAACGGATTATGAGTCCGCTGCTCTAACCACTGAGCTATGGGCCCGAAGCGGCGCAAAGATAATCGGCTAACCGTAGAGCTCCAAAATTACCTGCTCCTCGGCGTAACCCATTTTCAGCAGTCGATCTCGCGCCTCGTCGACCATCTGGCTCCAGCCGCAGAGGTAGAAGCGTACGTCCGCGCGGGTTTGCCGGTAATCACGCTCGTATACCTGGTGAACGTAGCCTTTGCTGATGTCAAAAGTCGCATCCGCCTCCGGAAGTTCCCGGCTGAGGGCCACGCTGTAGGTGAAGTGCGGGAACTCCTCAGCCAGTCGCTCAAATTCTTCCCGGTAAAGTAAATCGTCCGGGGTGCGGGAACCATAGATCAGGTGAAAGTTTCGCGTCTCATGGGGTAAGCGTTCGTAAAGCATGGAACGAAAGGGCGCTACCCCGGTACCGGTACAGACCATAACGACATCATAATCCAGCGGCCGGTCGGGGAGGGTGAAGACGCCACCGGGCTCCTTGGTCAGCACCTTTGTGCCGGGTTCGGCTTCCTCGAAGAGGTAGGTCGTTCCTTTTCCGCCGGGTAAATGGACGATGCACAACTCGGCCTCGTTAGACTCATTGGGCGGGGAGGCTATGGAATAACTGCGCCATCTTTCCCGTCGTCGCTCACTGATGGGTAGATCCAGGGTAAGAAACTGACCGGGGCGGAAGTCCAGTTTTTCCCGGTCGGGCAGAGCCACCCAGAAACTGCGTACGGTCGGTGTACGTTGCTCGATGCGGTTGATGACGGCTTCTTTCCATTTACTCATAGTAGCATATCGTTGTAGGCTATAACCGTCGGGTACCCCCGCTCGTTGAAATAATCCCGTACCCATTCGAATGGTCTTTCGCTAATTACCCAGACGAAATCCCCCCCCCAGGCACCGAGACTTTTGATTGTCCCGTCGAAATCAGCGAAGTGTGATTGCTTTACCGGCGTAAGACCCAGCGTCTCGCCGACTAACTGCTCGTGTTCTTCCAGCAGGCGGGCGGCGGCGCGCAGGTCAGAAGTTTGTTGGAGAAGCTCGTGGCTGATCTCGGAGATTCTGTCTTTGGCCCCACCGGTGGCTGGGCTTTCCCGGTACTTCGCTATCCCTTCGCGGCTGTCCTGCTTTTCGTTGCGGTGCACGAAGTAGCTCCGGGTGGCCCAGGCGGGTTGCCAGCTTACGGCCTCGATGATGGGGTCGCTATCGTGCCGCCGGTACAGGATGGGCCCGTTCGCATCGGCGCAGGCTACGTCGTATCCACTCCCGTCAAAGGAAAGCCACAGCAGGTCATAGGCATTAATCTCCAGAAACCGGGCCAGGAACCAGACCAGCGTAGAGCTGCTTCCCAAACCCCAGTTGGTAGGAAATTCCAGTTCCGTATCTACCTCCTGATTCATCAATCTGTTGGTACAGCGCGGGCGCAGCTGCTCGGCGGCGTAGAAGAGTTGTTGTAACCGGGAGCGTATCGGGTCCTCGGTCAGGTGGGTGTGGCTCCAGTCTTCCCGTTTGAACGAAAATGTCTTGGCTTCCGGATCCCGGGGCACGTGCATGCGCCACACCAGATCGTAGCGGCTATCTACCAGCATCGGCTTCACCCGGAAGCGTTGGCCACGCCGGGTAGGCGCGGCTAGCGCGGTGGCTTTATCAAGTACGAAGTACTCGCCGGTGAGGAGCAGCTTGCCGTGGGCGTAATATTCCCTGGTTTTTATCATGGCTAAAATATAAAAGGCCACCCCATTCTGCGAACGGGGTGGCCTTTAAAAGGTGAACGGGACAGGGCGATTTAGTTGTCGTCCTCGTCCTCGTCGCTGTTGAGCTGTTCGCGCAATTGCTCGAAGGCGCTAAGGTCTCCCAGGGTAGAACGCTCATTGCTGGCGTTGGTCTGCTTGACGGCCTTACGGGTGTACTGCTGCTCCTCGCGGCGTTCGCGTACGACGGTGTCCTTCGCTTCGCGACGGATATCGTTGACGTAGCGGCTGTGGCTGACCATCAGCTTCTTCTGATCGCGGTCGAATTCGATGACCTTGACGGTCAGGGTCTCGTCCACGTCGGCGATGCTGCCGTCTTCCTTCCGCATCAGCTTGATCGGAGCGTATGCTTCCAAGCCGTAGGGCATCTGTACGATGGCGCCGCGGTCGTCCTTGCGGAGAACGGTAGCCTCGTGGTAGCTGCCTTCGGGGAATACCGACTCGAAGCTGTCCCAGGGGTTCTCTTCGAGTTGCTTGTGTCCGAGGGACATCTTACGGTTGTGATCGTCCACTTCCAGCACGGTGACATCAATATCGTCGCCTACTTTGGTGAATTCGCTCGGGTGACCGAAGCGCTTGGTCCAGCTCAGGTCGCTGATGTGGATCATACCGCCGATGCCGTCGTTAAGCTCGACGAATACACCGTAGGGGGTCAGGTTCTTTACCTTACCGGTGTGCTTCGAACCCACGCTGAAGTTCTGGTAGATATTATCCCATGGATCCTGCTGCAGCTGCTTGATCGATAGCGACATCTTCCGGTCGTCGCGGTCGATGGTGACCACTTTCGCGTTACGCGTCTCGCCGACGGTAAAGTACTCGCGGGCGTTAATGGGCTGGTTGCTCCAGCTCACTTCGCTTACGTGTACCAGACCTTCTACGCCGGGCATGATCTCGAGGAAAGCACCGTAGTCTTCGATGTTGACTACGCGGCCCTCGACGGTGCTGCCTTCGGTAACGTTGTCGTCCAGTACTTCCCAGGGGTGGGGCTGGAGTTGCTTGAGGCCGAGGCTGATCCGCTTCTTGTTCTCGTCGAAGTCGAGTACCGCCACGTTGACCTTCTGGTTGAGTTCCAGTACGTCGCTTGGGTGGTTGATACGACCCCAGCTGATGTCGGTGATGTACAGAAGACCGTCGACGCCACCCAGATCGAGGAAGGCCCCGAAGTCGGTGATGTTCTTGACGATACCTTCCAGTACCTGACCGCGCTCGAGGCTGGCAATGATGGCTTCACGCTGCTCGGCCAGATCGCTCTCGATGAGTGCCTTGTGCGAAACAACGGCGTTCTTGATCGTCTCGTTGATCTTGACAACCTTGAACTCCATGGTCTTACCGACGTAGGCATCGTAGTCGACGATCGGCTTGATGTCGATCTGCGATCCGGGAAGGAAGGTTTCCAGTCCGCCGCAGTCGGCGATGAGGCCGCCCTTGGTCTTGCTGATCACCTTACCGTTGATGACGGTGCCGTTGGTGTAGGAATCACGGATACGGTCCCAGGCGCGGAGCAGCTTGGCCTTGCGGCGGCTGAGTACGAGCTGGCCCTTTTCGTCTTCCTGCTGTTCGACGTAGACTTCTACGGTGGAGCCGACTTCTACATCCTGGTCGCGGAATTCGCTGAGGGGGAGCAGACCGTCGCTCTTGTAGTTGAGGTCAAGGATAACGTCGCCGTCGATAATGGCCGACACCTTGGCCGACATGATCTCGGCTTCCTGGATGTTGGTCATCGATGCTTCGTACTCCTTCTCCATGGCTTCACGCTCGGAGTCGGAATAGCGGTTGTCGATCTTGGCGATGGCATCCCAGGCGAAAGCGTCGTGCGCGGCACCGGTGGCACCACTCTGATCGGCCTCGTCGATTTCCACGGCCTCTTCCTTTACCTCTTCGGTTAGGGCAACGGCTACGCGGGTAGATTCCTTTCGGATCACCTTAGCGCTCTGGCTTTCGTTATCGTCTTCGTCGTCATCCTCGTCGAGGCTCTCTTCGGCGTCGTCGTTAGCTTCTGCTACAACGTCGTCGGTGGCTTGGCGCCCGGGCTTGATTTTGGATTGTTCCTCGGTGACGGCTGGCGTTACTTCTTCCTCGGTGGGAGTGGCCTGGTCTTCGATGGATTGTTGTGCCTCCGGCGTGATGGAATCAGTGGAGGTCTCTTCGGTGGTCCCGTCTTGCGGGTCCTTATCATCGTCTACTTGCATGACGTGACAGGTTTAAAAGGTTTGAAAATCAGGGTCAGCTTGCGGAGTGACCGGTCCCCGCCCGTCGCCAGGGTATGGCTAAGGGAGCGCAAAGATACGGAATACTTAGCAACCGCCCGCGTGTGGCAGACTATATTTTTATAGCCGTCGGTGGATAAAGAACCGGCATCGCGGCCTTGGTCCGGGTAACGAAAAACCGCATCCGGCAAAGCCGAACGCGGTTCTAAGGAGGTTGGGAACGGATTCGAACCGTCGTACAAGGTTTTGCAGACCTTTGCCTAGCCACTCGGCCACCCAACCAGGGGGCTGCAAAAGTAGGTGCGCGCGCCGGCAGCACCAAACTTTGTCAGCTGTTTTTATCGTACGTGGTGGACAACGCCGGGGAAGTCGCTTATGTTTCCCGGGATAGCATTAATCGCGCCGGCCCCGGAGCTGGCAATTGATCACCGGATCAGGTGGACCGTCCCCGTCAATTGCTGCGCGTACTTGCCAAGGGGTGTATACTGTAAATCGTAAACGTAGGTCCCCGTGGGCACGTTGCGTCCACCGATCGTCCCGTCCCAGGCAACATTGGGGTCTTCGGACTCGAAGACTATCGCAACCCATCGGTCGAAGACGCGGAGGTAGTAGGCCTCCAGGCCCGAAACCGAATTGAAGAAAGGACGGAACTCCCGATTGACGTCCTGGACCGCATTCGGGGAGAACACATTGGGGAAGTAGATATCTACCGGTTCCACGATGCACTGGATCCCGGAGAGAAAGGTATAGCTCGTGTCCGCACCAGGAGGGGTATAGTTCGCTTCGATCCGGTAGCATAACTGACCGGGACCGGGTTCCGTATCCGTATAGCTCAGACCCGGCAGACCGGTTGCGACATTGGTCACGGTCGAGTCGTCGATTATGCGCACTACCGTGTAAAGGAGCATACCGGGCAGGTCGTGCGGCGCCGTCCAATCCAGGATCGCCGCGCCGTCTGCTCCGTTGCGTACGTCCAGCCAGACAGGACTGACGTAGTTGGAGGTGGCAGCCCGGCCACAGCTATCGGTTAGTACGAAACGTAAGGAATCTCCCCGATTCAGAGGTACCCCACCGTTGGTAGTGAGTTCCCCGCCCGGGAAAAGGGGCGCGCCGGGGCTATAAAAAATCGTATCGGCCGGGGCGGCCACTTCGAGCACTACCGTGTACTCATCCGCCTGAACTACGTCGTCCTGATAACCGAAGCGCAACTCGCCGTTGTCCTGAATTTCCACGCCGTAGAGATCGAAATCACGGACGGCCTGTTCCAGGAAAAATTGGTAGCACGCCGTATCACTACGCTGACGGATGCTGTCACCGGCGAAACTTAACTCTACCGCGAAACAGATCTCCTCTCCGTCATTCGCTTCCGGGTAGGTAGCTAGCGGGAAGACGGCAGCGGGCGTTGTGGAGTATAGCGTAAGCGGTTCTCCGGGAGAACCGGTATACAAACGGACGGTATCGTCATTGGATAGGAAGACACTATCGGGACCGGCATCAAAGGGAAAACCAGAGGAGTTTCCGGCGGGGAACAGTTGAACGTCCTGAACGCAGCCTTCCCCGCCCTCTGCCCGCAGCCGGAAAATAGACCGGGTGTCGCTCAGTGGGCTGTCATTACCGCAGGCATCGAGGGCAACTACGCGGTAAGCTGCCGAATTCCGCAGGCTATCGGCCAGAGGAAACCGGTAGCTCGTCACGTCACCCACGGTATCCAATGGCACGGAGGTGCCCGAGGATACATCGACGATGACGTAGCGATTGACCTCGGGCGATACCGACCGTTCCCAGTACAGCGTTACCTCGTCTTCCTCCGCACTGATGAACTTGATGTCCGGGGTCGCGGGAATGAAGTTGTCAAGGGTGTCACTGGGTTGTGTACTCGAACCGCAGTCGTAGGTATACTGGAAATAATAAAAAAGCTGTCCGCCGCCGGGGTTACTGTCGCTGTATTCCGTAAGGTTCGGATCGGTCAGGGAAGTAAGCAGGCTGTAAGGGCCGTTCGCTTCACTGGATCGGTAGATATCGGTGGAGACGTAGTTGCCGCAGTCGGTTACCTCGACGTTAGACCACGTCAAGATTTCCTGACCGGCTTCGGAACGGGTACACAAAAAGTCCGGGGCCGGTATCTGAGCGTACGCGGTGCAGGCTATGCCGGATAAGAGGAAAAGGAGGAATAAGCGCAAGGGCAAATAGTGTCAGTTCATAGTAGCCCGTAAACGCATCAAATCGGCAATGTGTTACGCAGGCGTCACTCGACGGCGTCATTCTCGCCCTCGTTGTCGTCCAGCAGCGTGATCGGGCGGTCAAAGGCTGCCGCCAGCCGACTTTTGATACGGTTTCGCCGGTATGCACTACGCCGGAAGTCAGCTTTCACCGCCTGCTTGTCGGTTTCCACCTCGTAATCTTCCAGCGGCCCCTCGATCGTATAGTAAAGGTTAAAAAAGCCGTTGCGTGCCGGTAGCGGATCCAGGCCGCGATCGTGGCGGGCGATCTTATTGGCTACGACCTGTCCGGCATTCACCCGCACGTAATACTCCAGGTACTGGTCGAAGGTATGACTGCCACTCAGCGTCAGATTGATGGCGCTGCTCTGGATAAACATGGCCGGGATGTAAATCGTCCGGTCCGTAATTTCGAAGTAGTTGGCCAGGCGGGTAAAGCGAACGCGCTCCAGGTCGGCAGATTTAAGGGCAAAAGCGAAGTTTTCTAACATGCCAAAGTTGTGAAGCTCTCCATCCCTGATTTCCAGCCCCGCCAGGGCGGTAAAGCGCTCGTAGTCGAAGTTGCCCAGCTCATCGTAGTAGAGATCGAGTAGCATATTAGCCTGCATACGTCCCTGAATATTATCGGCGGTCAGCACCTCCTGTTCGAAGTCTTCCAGCTGGTAGAAAAATGTTGGCGCATCGATATCGGTGGCCGACAGGCGTACTCGGCTGTGGGTAGTCTCCCGGAAGAACGTAGATGCGTCCACCCGGAACTGCCCGTCCATGGCATCCGTGATGCCGCGAATTTCTAGTTGCCCACGGTAGAATTCCAGCTGGCCACGAAAGGATTCTCCTTCCAGGCGGTCCCACCGCCAGTTGGCTATCTCCGCCTCAAAGCTGCCGTCGAGGACGTCGGTCAGGCGGGCGCGGCGGGCAATGTCGCGGCGGGTCAGGCTATCGCGGTCCGTGATGTCCGCCTCCGCCCGATCGGCTTCACTACTGGTGAAGAGACTTAGGATTTCGCCAATATTAAGGTCGCTACCCCGCATGCTTCCCGCAAACTTCAGCGAAGCATCCTTTGAGTTGAGGCTGTCGGCCAGCAGTACGGGTAAGTAATTCGTGGTTTCGCCGTTGAGGGTGAAATCGCTGCTCTCCATCGATACGCGTAGGTTTTCAACCTTGAGGCGGTTATCGGAGAGCTTGAGCGTGCCGGTCGGAAGTTTCAGCAGTCGATCATTGAAAGCGAACTCGCCATCTTCGATCTGAATGATACCAACGGATGATACCCGGCTCATTCGCCGCGCCTCGATCATGTCCGCATACCGGCCCTTGACACGAAGATTGGTGAAGTACACTATGCCGTCCGATTCCATTGCCCGGTCATTGGGGAGGAAAGCGGGAAGAGTGGCCAAGGGCAAACTGCCGTCCGCCGAGAAATCAATGACCGGGTCCTTCAGGTCTTCCAGGTCGAGGCGCATCCGAAAGGGCTCCCCACGGAAGGTCCCGGAAAACTCCTCCACCGCGAAGGTTTGCACTCCACCGCGGGGTCCGTCCAGATAAGCAAAGGTGGCACGGAGCTCGATGTCCTGGGCGCCGACGTTAATCCGCGGACTTCCGATACGGCCATCGGAGAAGCCCAGTTCCCCGTTGATACGGGGGTAATCGGACTGCGTCCAGTCGCCCTTGATCGTGGCGGCGAGGTTCAGCTCGCCCTCGGTGTCCCATTCGGCCATGGTTCCGACGACGGAGCCGGGCAACAGGGCCACGATATCGTCCAGGCTGCCCGTTGCACTGCTCAATTGGAGGTCACAAGCCAGGCCTGCTTCGGTCGGCGTAAGACTACCCGTTGCCGAAACGTCCAGGTCCCGCACGCTTAGATTGAGGGGAGAGAAAGTGTACGACCCCTTTAAGTGATCGATCGTAGTTTTTCCAGATATTGCCAGCGATTCCCGCCCGACGTAGCGGGTATTGTCAAGGTCAACCTGCTCTACGCGTACGGTGCCGTCCGTGTCGAGGGTGTACTGATCGGCGCTGAAGTCCCCGGTAAGCCGAGCTTTTTCGATTAGTACGGTAGCCAGCGTACGGAGTTGCCGGTCGTCATATTGTACAAGAACCTCGTTGAACTGGGCCAGGTCGACGGCAAAACTGACGGACACTTCTCCTGCGCCGCCGCCGCCCGCATCACCTACCGGCGTATAGCCGGCCACCTGGTAATTCGTGTTACCGTCCTCGTCGGTACGCAACCAAAGGTTCCCCCGGTCTATTTGGAATCCCCGGATACGGATTTTGCCGAAGAGGCTACCAAGATCCAGCAGACACCCCACGTGCTCGGCCTTCAGGAGCGGATCGCCATCGCTACCCTGTACGTTTACCTCCCGCAGGTCGACCGAAAGGTGGGGAAAGGAGCGGAAAAGGCTCAGGTCGTACTCACCCACTTCGATCTCCGTGGGGAAGCGTTCGTTAAGGCTGTCCACCACCCGGGCGGCAATGGGTCCACCGAAGAACTGCACGGCCACGAAGGGCAGCAGCAGGAGTACCAGTACGGCAAGAAGAAGATTTCGGAGAAAACGCATAGTGTCGGGATCAACCCGGACATCACACCTGGAGGCCGGGGACTGCAGCTAGAACGTCCCGCAGGCGCGCTTCATTGGCTGAACTTAACGGAACCAGCGGAACCCGGAGGTAGTTTTCGCAAAGTCCGAGAATCGATACGGCGGCCTTGATTCCTACGGGGTTGCCTTCACAGTAGAGTAGGGGATGTACGTCCAGGGTATCGAAGTGCAGCTGGCGTGCGGTAGTTACCTCGTTATCCAGGGCCGCCCGGACCATCCGGCTAAAGTGGCCGGGCAGCGCATTGGCGATGACGCTGATTCCCCCGTGGGCACCCAGGGCGATCATGGCCGTCGTCAGGGGGTCGTCGCCGGACAGGACACCGAAGTGGGCGGGACGGTGGCGAAGGATTTCCGTGGCCTGACTCAATACGCCACTGGCTTCCTTGACCGCGGCAAAGCGATCGCTACACTCTGCCAGACGCAGGATGGTCTCGGGTAGTACGTTGCTACTGGTCCGGCCGGGTACGTTATAGATGATGAGCGGTCGGGGTGCCACCTCCGCCACGCGTATGAAGTGCTGGTAGATGCCTTCCTGGGGAGGTTTGCTGTAGGCGGGACTGCTGGACATGATACCCGCCACGCCGTCGAAATTGTAGCCGGCGATGAAGCTTGCAAGTCTTTCCGTGTAATTACCTCCGAAGAAGCCGGCCACCACCGGAACCCGCTCGTCAACGTGGCGGAGGGTAAAGTCGAGTACCTCGCGGCACTCCTGCGTGCTCAAAGTGATCGCTTCGCCCGTGGTGCCCAGACAAACCACGTAGTCTACGCCCCCCGTTATGACGTGATCGATCACCCGACCGAGGGCGGGGTAATCGATGCTTTTGTCGGATTTGAAGGGGGTAATGAGCGCAACGCCGGTACCACTGAAAAGAGGGGGGGCATCATTCATTGGTAAACGTAAAGGTTTTTTCGATCATCGCCATTTGCGCTCGCAGATCATCGGGGACGGGAAAAAAGCGGATATGATAATGGTTGTCCGGCTCGGTATCGGGGCCGACCTTAAGACCCGCGGAGGTCACTGCGGCAAGGTAATCCAATATCGTGTGCCGGGGCGGACCCAGCCGGATGAGAAGATCCGGGTGACTCTGCCGCAGGTCGTCAACGGCGGGTCCTTCGGGAACACCGTACCAGTTCAGGTCCTGCACGGTAACGGCCTTGAAGGAAAAGCTCGTAGCGCCGACCTCATGGTCGAAGTAGCCCATCAGGGTCACCCGTCGGCCACCGTCTCCGGGTGGCTTCCAGCCTTCCAAAAATTTCCGGTCTTCGGCGTTGTCGGCCGGGAAAAGGATGACAATACGCTGGGCGGTACGCAACTGAACGGGTTCGCCGGCCCGGGTCTGGGATTCCGTGCGTTCCCGTTCCTGCCGTAGCCGGCGCGCGAAGAGCCGGGACTTTATTTCTTCCAGGGGAGCCATATCAACTCGCGTGGGTCACCTGTCCGATACGAACGTATTTCTCGATGCGGTCTTCGACCATCTGGTCAACCGATTTCTCCTGCACGGCCGCGATGGCCTTCTTCAACTGGCGCTTCAGATTTTTGGCCATATCTTCCGGCGCATTATGGGCACCACCCTGCGGTTCTTTGACAATTTCGTCGACGATACCGAAGCCCTTCATGTCCTCCGCCGTCAGCTTCAGGGCATCGGCGGCTTTCTCTTTGTAGTCCCAACTGCGCCAGAGGATACTGCTGCAGCTTTCGGGGGAAATGACCGAATACCAGGTATTTTCCAGCATCATCACGTGGTCGCCGAGGCCAATACCAATGGCCCCGCCACTGGCTCCTTCGCCGATGACGGTGCAGATGATGGGGACGCGGAGCTGAGCCATTTCGAAGAGGTTGCGGGCAATGGCCTCGGCCTGTCCGCGTTCCTCGGCTTCGATGCCGGGGTAAGCACCGGGGGTATCGATCAGGCAGATGACCGGAAAGCCGAATCGCTCGGCCATTTTCATCAGTCGCAGTGCTTTACGGTATCCTTCGGGGTTGGCCATACCGAAGTTGCGGTACTGGCGCATCTTCGTATTGACGCCCTTCTGGTGGCCGATGATGACAACGGTTTGCCCGTCCAGGCTACCGATACCGCCCACAATGGCTTTATCGTCGCCGTAGTAGCGATCGCCGTGGAGCTCGACGAACTTGCGGCACATCTGCTCAATGTAAAACAGGGTATAGGGCCGCTCGGGGTGCCGGCTTAGTTGGACGCGTTGCCAACCGGTCAGGTTACTGTAGATATCGCGGCGGGTCTGTTTGATCCGGCCTTCGAGTTCGTCGATGGTAGCCTGCATGTCGACCACCCCGTCTTCACCTACGTCCTTTACTTTTTCCAGCTGTTCGTAGAGCTTCTCGAGGGGCTTTTCAAATTCCAGAAATACCATTTAGGGGGTTTTGATCGGGGGGCTGGGAGAGCGGGTGCGGGATGCGGCGTGCTTAACGCAGCTGAACCTTAGCGGAACCCAATAATCCGATGTCGGTATAAATCTCGGCACGGTAGAAGCCTTCTTCCAGCTTGTCGTCGAGTTCGTGGGTGAAGGTCAGTCGCTGATTGCGCTCTACGTTTACGTCACGTCCCTCGAGGGCGATGATGTCCTTCTCCGCCCCGTTGACGATTACTTTGGTCTGTACGGGATTTTCACTGATTACCGGCGTGGCGGACTCGTCCGTCATAACGAGGAAGATGGGCCTTACGCCCAGGAAGTCTTCGGGTACGTTGGTCAGATCGAAGCTAACGGAGATCCGGCGGGCCCGGCTGGCATTGGCGGTGGCCGATCCGTTCTTTCTCAGCAGATCTACCTGCATGGCCGTAGCGCGGAAGGCTCCGAGCGTCATGCGATCGAGATCCGCTTCCATGCTGGCGTTCATGCGATTCAGGTTTTCGTTTTCCCGGGTAGCTTCGTAGACCTCCGTTTTGGCGGTGGAGAGGTCGCGACGGAGGGTAACGTTACTCTCCCGTAGGTTTTGGTTCTCCTCCTCCAGCTCGGTGATGCTGGTTTCCAGCATGGTCCGGACGTTGATCAGGTCCTCGATTTGCAGGCGCATCTGGTAGGCGACGTTATTGTCATTTTCCCGGGAACGCTGCGCCTGGCGCATATCGTAGAGCGCCCGCTTGGCCGTTTCCTGGGCGTCGGTGAGCTGCCCCTGTAGTTCGGCGTTCTCGTCGCTTGCCTCGGAGAAGGCCGTTTCGAGACTGTCAACCGATAGCATGAGGTTGTCGCGCAGAACGGCGAGTTGGTCGGCCTCGGCTGATTTTTCGGTGTAGTTGGCCTCCAGCTTATTCTTCGTGGTGAACCCCCAAATAAGGGCTCCGGCGAAGAGCAGGGCAAGCAGGATGGCGATGATGGTGAGCGTACGTTTATTCATATGGGCAGCGCCTGTTGAAAACGCAAATTTACAATCATATTTCCGGTTCTCCGGCAGGACGGTGTTAACGGGCTAATGCCTTCCCTAAATCCAGTGACGGCTACGGAACCAACCCAGCATACCCAGAATGACGGTTATCATGACCCCCCAGAGTACGAAATACCCATAGCGGGTACCGAGTTCCGGCATGTAATTCCAGTTCATCCCGTATACACCGACCAGAAAACTCAGGGGCATAAAAATGGTCGAAACGATCGTCAGCGTTTGCATGACGCTGTTCATGCGGAAGCTGATCTCACTGACGTAGAGGTCGTACAGGCCGTTGGTTACGTCGCGGTATGTCTCCACCAGGTCCGTGATCTGGATCACGTGGTCCCGGAGGTCGGCGACATAGACCTGCGTGTCGGCAGAAATCAGGCTGCTTTCGGAATCCCGGAACCGGTTCATGAGTTCTCGCAGGGGGCTTATGCTTTTGCGGAGCGTGAGCAAGGCCAGGCGGAGATCGTGGATCTTGGACTTGGTGGATATCTCCGGTGATCGCATGATGATATCCTCCAGCTTATCCAATTCGCCCTCTATCTGATCGATGACCGTGAAGTATTTGTCCACGATGTTATCTACCAGGGCGTACGCCAGGTAATCCGCGCCACGACTACGGATGCGGCCACTCGACGTTTCCAGCCGTTTGCGGACGCTCTTGAAAAGATCGCCGGTGTCTTCCTGAAAGCTGAGGACCGTTCCCTCGGTTAGGTAAATAGACACCTGCTCGATGTGTAGGTCTCGGGTAGTCGCGTCAAAGGCGAAGGCTTTGATCACGATCAGCACACCCTGTTCGTAGACTTCCATTTTGGGGCGCTGCTGCACGTCGACCACGTCTTCCAACGCAAGCGGATGCATGCCGTGCTCCTTCCCCAATCTTTCTACCAGTTGAATATCGTGCAGGCCACGCATATCGTACCACAGGGTGGCCTTCTCAGACTTGGGTACCGGGATTTCGTCTTCGGTGGTTTGAATGTCGAAGAAACTACCGTGGTACTGCGTGAGGTGCATGTGTACATCCTCCGTTTGCCGCTGGCCGGTGTAGACCATGGTACCGGGTGGTGCACCGGACTTGCGGCGCGGTATGATGGCCTTTTCTTCTACGGACCTGAGCAGGCTGGATATACGCATGAGCAATCTTTTGGCGCCGGAGCGCAGGTGTAATGCTGGCTACCAGTTTCAGATTGGCTTAGCTCTTCGGAAGCTCCTGCAGGCCAAGCCAGCCGGTATCAAAGTTGCCATCGCGGAAATCCTGTTGCCGTAGCAGCCACTGGTGGAAGGGGACGGTGGTCTTGATACCCTCTACGATGAACTCGTCGAGTGCCCGCTCCATCTTCGTAATGGCTTCGGCGCGCGTTGGGGCCCGCACGATCAGTTTGGCGATCATGCTGTCGTAATAGGGGCTAACCGTATAACCGGCGTAAACGTGGGTGTCCACCCGCACACCGTGTCCCTTAGAACTGTGGAAGCTGTTGATCTTGCCGGGGCTGGGGCGGAAACCGTTCCAGGGGTCCTCGGCGTTGATGCGGCACTCGATGACGTGGCCCTTGGGTAAGTAATTCTTACCCGACAGCTTTTCTCCGTAAGCGACCTTGATCTGCTCTTTGATCAGATCGTGGTCAATGGACTCCTCGGTCACGGGGTGCTCCACCTGGATACGGGTATTCATCTCCATGAAGTAGAAGTTCCGGTCCTTATCGACCAGAA
>JBASAV010000296.1:0-1816 GCA_049650785.1 Lewinella sp.
GATTTGAGACGGGCAGCGGCCCCGGGGAAGGTTATCAGGGTTCGAGTTTCGCCCTGGCCGAAACCAATGTGGGACAACTCGGGCTATACCTGCAGGATGAGATTAACCTGAGCCCGGCGTTCACGCTCACCCTAGGGGTTCGCTTTGACCGGCCGCTGTACTTCGACACGGCCGAAAAAATCGAGGAAAATATCGCCCGTAAAGGAGGGACCGTAAGTGAGGGTGGAACCTACGCCCCGGACGTAACCTACTACAACGAGAACAACGAGCCGGTGCAGTTTGACCACACCCAGCTACCCGACAAGTCGTTCCTCTTTTCACCCCGTTTGGGATTTAACTGGGACGTGCTGAGTAACCAGTCGCTGCAATTGCGGGGGGGAACCGGACTTTTCAGTGGCCGCTTCCCGTTCGTATGGATCGGGAACCAGGTCGCGAATCCGGACTTCTTCTTCTACAACATGACGGCACCCGACTTCCAGTTCCCTCAAGTTTGGCGTAGCAACCTGGGGGCTGACCTCAGCCTTGGTGAAGGCTGGACGGTGACGACCGACCTCATCTACACCGCCGACCAGAATGCCATGCTGGTCCGTAATTACGGGCTGCGTAACCCGGGTGGCACCCTTGCCGGGGTGGACGACCGGCCGGTGTACCGGGGTGAAGACCGCGCTCAGGGACCGTTCGGCGGAGCCACGAATGCTTACGTGTTTACCAACACGGACATCGGTAATAGCTTCAACAGCAGCATCGAATTGAAGCGGACGTTCACTAATGGTCTCTACACCAGTCTGGCGTACAACTATCTTAATGCCAGGGAAGCCAGTTCGATTGAGGCAGAGATCAGTGGCGACGCCTACGATCGGAACCCGGCATTCGGGAATGTCAATCAAGCGGTGCTCAGTCCAAGTCTGTACGGTAATCGCCACCGCGTCGTCGGTAGTGCCAATAAGCGATTCGAATACGGTGGTTCGGATCAATGGGCCACGACGATCGCCCTGTTCTTCCAGTACGCGGAGGGTGGTCGCTTCAGCTACACCTACAGCGGCGACATTAACAATGACGGTTCCGGGCTAAATGACTTGATCTACATTCCCACTTCTTCGGAACTCGATGACATGAATTTCGCAGGGGGGGATGGCCAGCGGCAGGCATACGGTGATTTCATCGAGCAGGATGAGTATTTGAGTGAACGCCGGGGTCAGTACGCCGAGCGCTACGCTATCCTTAGCCCCTGGTACAGCAACTGGGACATCCGCATTGCTCAGGACCTTAAGCTGGGTGCTACGAACGGATTGCAATTCACCCTCGATATACTCAATATCGGCAACCTGATTAACAGTAACTGGGGCGTGCGACAGTTTCCTACAACCACCCAGCCGATTGGGGTAAGTATCGACGAGGATGGCTTGCCGGTGTACAATTTTGACGCTGCGCTGCAGTCAAGCTTCACTAACGACTTTAGCTTACTCAGCCGGTGGCAGATGCAACTTGGCCTGCGGTATAGCTTCTAGTCAATATAGCGCTTCAGCAGATCGTCGTACGCATCGATGCGTCGGTCCCGGAAGAAAGGCCAGATACGGCGGACATCGGCCGTCCGTTGCCGGTCTACCGTGACCACCTTTACGTCCTCCTCGTCGCGGGGAGACCGGTAGAGGTATTCGCCCTGGGGTCCGGCTACGAAGCTGCTTCCCCAAAAAGTAATGCCCCCGGTAGTCCCGCTCGGGTCGGGTTCAAACCCGGTCCGGTTTACAGCTACTACCGGTAAACCGTTGTAAACGGCATGACCTCGTTGGCTGATGATCCACGCCTCCCGCTGACG
>JBASAV010000297.1:0-2098 GCA_049650785.1 Lewinella sp.
CTGCTTAATGACCAACTCGTTCCCTTCCTGCTCGAGGGCGATGTAGGCATAATCCCTACCCATCATAATGAGGCCGGTCTTCTCGCTGTCGAAGTGGTGGTTGAAGTCAACCCGGGTCGTTGTGGTAAAGGAGGCTGACGGTAGCTTCGTGAGTAAGAGGTGCGGGGCGTCCCAAAGATTACGGTAGCCAGGGTCGACCACCGGGTTCAACCGCAGGAAGCCCATGGCGGTGGGGTAGGCCCATTCTGCCTCGGGGTTGGCTTGCCATTGCCACTGCCGGCTCAATTCGGGCTTGTTGAATTCATCGTCCGTCAGGGGAGCACTGTTTTCGAAGGGTTGGGCTGCCTTGGGCATATCGTACGTGCTGACCGGTTCGCCGATCCCGTCGTCGTTGTTATCAACCCCGATCATCAGCCAGTTGTCCTCCCAGCGCGCGGGTTGTAGGTGGACGATGCGGCCGTAGGGTTGTTTCTCCTGGAAGTGTACGAACCAGTCGTCACCGTTTGCCAGTTCCACCCAGGCACCCTGGTGGGGGCCGTTGACGTCGGTGTCGCCCTGATGGAGGACAACCTTGTCTTCGTAGGGGCCGAATACATTCTCGGACCGCAGTACGGTCTGCCAGCCGGTAGCGACACCACCCGCCGGGGCGAGTATGTAGTAATAACCGTCCCGCTTGTGCATCTTGGTTCCCTCGATCGTGCCGTGCGCCTCGTGGCCATCGAAAACCAGGACGCCATCGTCCAGCAGCTCGGTACCGTCGGGTGACATTTCGTGCAGGACGACTATGCTCTTCATACCGGCGCGGCTCCCGGCAAAGGCGTGGACGAGGTAGGCTTTGCCATCGTCGTCCCAGAAGGGGCAGGGGTCGATCCAACCTTTGGCGGCGCGGACCAGGACCGGTTCGTCCCATTCGCCCGCCGGGTTGTCGGTCTTCACCATATAAATACCAAAGTCGGGGTCGCCGTAGTAGATATAGTAAGCCCCCTCGTGGTGGCGGATGGCGGGGGCCCACACGCCGTTGCCGTGCTGGGGACGGGCGAAAGTGTCGAGGGGTGTTTGTACGTCAATGGCGTGGTTGATCAACTCCCAGTTGACCAGATCGCGCGAGTGCAGGATGGGTAGCCCCGGCGCCGCATTGAAACTCGAGGCGGTCAGGTAGAAATCATCGCCGACGCGTACTACATCGGGGTCAGAATAGTCCGCGTGAATAATCGGGTTGGAATACGTTCCATCGCCGTTATCCGCAGAACGTAGCTGCGCGGACACAGCGGAGGATAATAAGGGCAGCAAAAATAAGAGTGCCGGAAAGCGAAGAGCCACGTGAAAAATTTGCCATCCGCTGGAAGAAGACGCGGAAGATGTGATCGACTAAATTGGGCTCCCCGAAGCCAAAGGGGACCGGGAAACGCCATAGGCACCAAATGTAACCCGGGCGTTGACGGATGGACCACGCAATAATTCACATTGGTGTAGCGGTTTTTTACCCCGCGCGTGCCGTCCCCCTCGGAATCAGCTAATATCCTGCGCTTCGCCGCCCGCACAAAACCGCAAGGTTGTTATATTGGGCTGGCCTTCTTACCCGATCATGCACGATATTCGATTTCTGCTGAGCAGTTTTCTACTGCTGTTTGCTCCCCTTTCCGCGCAAAGCCAACGGTCCGTGGCCACTTTCGTAGTGCACGCCGGAGCGTTTGACCGCCTGCAGACGCCCGTCTGTACGGAGATCGAACTGGACCGGGAGACCAATTATTCCCTGATAGAAACGACGAACCAGCCATCGCAGGACGTACCCGTGCAGTACGACGGCAAGCAGCTTTGCTGGCAGCTCCCCCAGACTCCTGCAGCGGGCCAACGAACGTACGCCCTGCTCGCCAAGGACCCTACGGCGGACGCCAACCAAGGGGTACTCGCTGAAGAGGGAGACGGGAAGGTGGTCTTCCATATCGGAGACCGGGAAGTACTCACCTACCAGGATGCCCCGGTGGATGTGCCCGAAGGAGTGGACCCGATCTTCTCCCGTGGCGGATTCGTCCACCCCCTGCGGACGCTGAACGGCGCTACCCTCACGCGCATCCAACCCCCGGATCATTACCACCAC
>JBASAV010000298.1:0-2962 GCA_049650785.1 Lewinella sp.
CAGGTACCCATCACGATCCAGGTGTCGGAGGCTAGTTCGATAGCCGACAGCTTGGGAGTTTCTTCGGAATAGAATTCCCGGACCCGGTCGGCATTATCGGGAAACTGTTCGGCAACCAGCTTGCGAAAATCCGCTTTATTCTCCGGAAACTGTCCCCAGGGACGCTCGGTGCTTGTCCAGCCTACCAACAAGGGCACTTGCGCTTGCTGGCCGGTACTAAACGTTACGGCGGGATCCTCCGTGAGAAAATATCCATCAATGACGACGGGTGGGCTTCCCAACTGTGCGTTGTTGTAAGCTTCGTAAATCGCTCGCGTAGATGCACCGCGTAAGTCGGCCAAGGAGGCAAATCCGTTGGCTGCGAGAAACTTCTCGCCCCATTCTTCACCAGCCTCCAGTGGGGTCACCGGACGCTGCGGGTTGACCACGCTCCCGCTTTCTCCAACCGCCCCCGCGATCAGGTCGCGGGCAAGGGGAGACACCGTCTGGGCACTCACCGACATGGATCCGGCGCTTTCGCCGGCGATGGTGATTTTATCCGGGTCACCACCGAACGCTTCGATATTATCTTTCACCCACTGAATGGCGGCCGCCTGGTCCATCAGGCCGTAGTTTCCTGAACCCCCGTACCCCGATTCTGCGGAAAGCTCCGGGTGGGCTAAAAAGCCGAAAATGTTGAGGCGGTAATTTGGTGTGACGACAACTACGCCTTCCTGTGCCAGTCTTTCCCCGTCGTAGCGGCGTTCATCGCCGGAACCGGCCTGGAATCCTCCACCGTAAAAATAGACCAGCACCGGAAGACCCGTCTCTTTCTCCTTGGCCGGTGACCATACGTTCAGGTAAAGGCAATCTTCACTTACGGATGGAGACCGAAAACGCATATCACTGTATACGTAGCGCTGCACCGGCCGGGGTCCGAAGTCCTTGGCCATGCGCACCCCCTGCCAGTCGGAAGCGGGTTGGGGTGGTTGCCACCGGAGCTCGTCTACGGGCGGGGCGGCAAAGGGAATCCCGAGATAAGCCTGCACCCCGGTCCGGGTGCTGTAATTGCCTTCTAAGGTGCCATTCGTCACCTGAGTTTGTACCGGAAATCCAAAGTTTAATTCCTGCGCTCCGGCGCCCAAAGGAAGGCACAGCGCGAGCAACAAAAGGAGGGGGTAGTTGAGATATTGCATAATGTTTGATCGACTTCAGCGAAAGGTAAGCATTAGTTCCGGCGCGGAGTAGGGTGTGGACTTGGCCCGATTTGAATACCTTGGAAGACAAGAACTTTTCTATGCGCGCGACTTTCTACCTACCTATTCTACTTTTCCTCAATCTCACCCTCATGGCTCAGGACCGCGTCACGGGATCGCTCGACGCCACCCGCTCCGAAGTACTGGCGGCTAACGGAATGGTGGCTACCAGTCATCCACTGGCTACCCAAATCGGCCTGCAGATTCTTAAAGACGGCGGTAATGCCATCGATGCTGCCATTGCGGCGAACGCCGCTCTCGGGCTGATGGAACCTACGGGTTGTGGCGTCGGCGGGGACCTGTTCGCGATAGTCTGGGATGCGAAGACCGAACAAGTGTACGGATTGAATGCCAGCGGACGCTCGCCTAAAAATATGACCCTGGCGGATTTAAAGGAGAAGAAATTGGACAACATCCCCTCACTGGGACCCTTACCCGTTAGCGTACCGGGGGCGGTCGATGGGTGGTTCAGTCTCCACGAACGATTCGGTTCCGTACCCATGGCTGACCTGTTGGCACCGGCCATCGAGTATGCCGAGGAGGGGTTTCCGCTTACGCAGCTCATTGCCTGGTACATGCAGCGATCGGTACCCACCTACCTTGCTAAGGGCTTTCCTAACGTACGGGAAACGTATATGGGACAGAACGGTGGCACACTCCCCGACGAGGGGGACATCTACCGCAACCCTTTTCTGGCAGCGACCTACCGCCAAATAGCCGCCGGCGGCCGGGATGCGTTCTACCGCAGGGAGATCGCCGCGACTATTGCCAACTTCATCCAGGAACAGGGCGGGTACCTTTCGGAGGAAGATCTGGCCGATCACGCGTCGGAGTGGGTTGATCCGGTATCGGTCAACTACCGAGGCTACGATGTATGGGAGCTTCCCCCCAACGGTCAGGGCATTGCCGCACTACAAATGCTGGCGATACTCGAGGGCTACGATTTCAGTACCATACCCTTCGGAAGCGCGGAGCATCTCCACCTCTTCACCGAGGCCAAAAAGCTGGCTTTCGAGGATCGGGCGAAGTATTACGCGGATATGGACTTTGCCAACGTGCCGGTAGAAGAGTTAATCAGCGAATCTTACGCAGCGGAGCGTCGCAAGCAAATGAGCGAACGAGCAACCGTCTATACGGCAGGGGAAATCAGTGCCGGCGAAACCATCTACCTCACCACGGCGGACAAGGATGGTAATATGGTTTCGCTAATTCAGAGTAACTACCGGGGAATGGGTTCCGGCATGGTCCCGCCGGGACTGGGATTTATGCTGCAGGACCGGGGCGAGTTGTTTACCCTTGAGGAGGGGCAGGCCAACACTTACGAGCCGGGCAAGCGACCTTTCCATACCATCATTCCCGCCTTTATCACCAAGGACAATAAACCGTGGGTAAGCTTCGGCGTGATGGGCGGAGACTTCCAGCCACAGGGGCACTCCCAAATCGTGATGAATCTGCTTGACTACGGTATGAACCTGCAGGAAGCCGGTGACGCGGCACGTTGGGACCACACCGGCGGTTCATCCCCCACGGGCGACAGCCGAAGCGAAGGTCAGGTACGGGTGGAATCTGGGATCCCCTACGAGACCATACGGGGACTTATGGATCGGGGGCATTCGGTCGGATTCACACGGGGCAGTTATGGGGGCTACCAAGCCATCCTGCGGGATTTAGAGAATGGGGTTTATCACGGTGCTTCCGAGTCCAGGAAGGACGGGCAGGCGGCGGGG
>JBASAV010000299.1:0-3456 GCA_049650785.1 Lewinella sp.
CATGACTTCATAGCCGACACCGGGGCCAACCAGGAGTTTACCCGTCGCATAAACGAAGTGGTAGTTGATGCCCGGACCGAGGACCGCCACGTGGCTATCCCCGAAGAAATTATTGAAGTTCTGATTCCGCTCCCGGGATATGCCGGTGGTAGTGAGTAGCTGATGCCGAAAGGATCGCTCGGGCAATACTTCCAGGGTGTCCGTCAACACCCAGGGCAATTCTTCCTCAATCGGACGAACGGTTTCACCCTGGATGATCACCCGACGTACCCGTTGCCAGCCGACGGTGACTACCTCGCCCACCGTGGTGACGATCGTGACGCTGACTCCGTAATCGTAACCGATCAGCGTGCCGGAAAGGTCCGGTTCCCCCTTTACCTCCACCACGTCGACCAACTGAGGATCGGACGGCGTCTGTGCCGTACCGTACAGACCGAGGACAAAGCAGCAAAAGAGGAAGAGGTAGCGCATTGGGGGCGTAATAGGATGTTGGAAGTTACTCACAAACGGCTATCTCCCCGACCATGGTGGGAGAGCCGTCCGCATCGTAGTCAAATTGCCGGATGCCGGCCGTTTCCCAACCCAGTACGATCAGTTCCTGCTGACCGGGCAGTACGATAACGTCCTTAGCGGGGAAGTTGGGGGCGGTGTGGCGTTCCTCCCCCACGGTGCCGTTTTGACGTATCTCCAGCACCTTCAGTCCTTCCGGACCGGCGCAGAGAAACAGCCGGTCGCCGGCTATCCCCAGCCCGTGGCTATTCGACATGGGTAACATTTGTATCGTCTCCGGATTTTTGGGATCGCTCACGTCGATCACCATCAGTTGGTCCTGCACGTTTCCGCAGTCCGATCCGCCCCACATGGTCACATAGGCCAGATCGTTGTCTACCACTACGGGGTCACAACTTTGGACGTGCGACACCGTGGCGAAGTGCTGGGGCGAAAGGGGATCCTCAATACCGTAGATGTGCAGGCCAGTGCTGGAGCCTATATACAGTTGATCTTTATAGGGAAATATCGTTTCGATTCCCCAACCCATCTGGTTGGTGCCGATAAATTCCGGTTGTTTGGGATCGGCCAGGGAGAATACGCGAAGGGAATAGTCGTCCACGGCGTACAGGTTGCCCTGGTTTATGGTAAACCGGGCCAGGCTGCCACCTACGCCGACGCGTTCCGGGCCGCTCGGACTGCCGGCGGAATTCGACGAGTTGAGGGCCATGTCGACGCCGCTATTGTCGAGTGCGAATAGGGTGCCACCTTGCCAGCGCCAGTGCTCGGTGGTTGCTCTTTGATTACAGTTTACCTGGATGGTCTCGGTGCCCTCCACGTAGTCGATGGTCACATCCCCGTTGCTCATGATGCCGGTGGAAAAATTGGAGTAGGGATCAAATACGTTCTCCGTCCGGCTCAGCAACGTCGGTTCGGTGGGCTGGGATAGGTCAAAAGCCAGAAGATCTACGTACTGATTGACGTACAGCACGTTGTTACGCACTGAGATGCCTTCTCCGCCGGGGATGTTCAGGAAGGTGAGGGGGCGGGGATCAGCGTTGTCCGTGTTGTCAATGATGTGCAGCCCCTTGCTGCGATCGAATACGAACAGCAGATCCCCGTAAACGTAGAAGCCGCTGGGATCACACACCTGGTCGGGGGTGGTAAAGGAAAAATCATTGGTACGCCACTCCGCCGCGCTGATGACTACGGGATGGTAGGCGGTGTAGGTGAAGGTTTCGGAACACTCATCTTCCAGGCAGCCCGTAAGAACAACACTAAGGAGTAGTAGAGGCAGCAGCTTGTACATGGGGCAGTGATTTACCTGGCAGACGTAATCGACCGTTCCAAACGTTGGTGGCCTGATCGTTTAATTACGGACTAATGATCCGATATGGCCAACCGTCACGTCACCAGCCGTGTACCAATTACCTTTGTATATCAATCATTCTGATGGCCATGAGTTCCCTGCATAGGGTCGGCGATTTTCTGTCCCTCGTCAAATTTTCCCACACGGTCTTTGCCCTGCCCTTCGCGCTGCTGGGCTTTTTCCTCGGGGTGCTCGATGAGGGGGCCCTGCAGCCCCGCAAGTTACTGTTGGTACTGGGCTGCATGATCTTCGCCCGCTCCGCGGCCATGGGCTTTAATCGCTGGCTGGACCGGGACATCGATGAGAAGAACGCTCGCACGGCCGTCCGGGAGATCCCGGCGGGTACCATCTCGGCTACCGCCGCGCTCATCTTCGTACTCGTTAATGCCATCCTGTTTGTCGTGACCGCCGGCTTTCTCAACCGACTGTGCCTGTTGCTCTCACCCGTGGCCCTGGTGGTCATTCTCGGCTATAGCTATACGAAGCGCTTCACCTTCCTTTGCCACTTCGTCCTGGGGCTGGGCCTGGCTTTGGCTCCACTGGGCGCCTACCTGGCCGTCACGGCCGAATGGGCAACCCTTCCCGTGCTGTACAGCGTGGTCGTATTGCTGTGGGTGTCTGGCTTCGATATCATCTACGCGCTCCAGGATGAAACCTTTGATCGCACCGAAGAACTCTACTCCATTCCGGTGCGGCTCGGTGCCCGTAACGCCCTGCGGACAAGTCGCTTACTTCATCTGGCCTGTGCCATCGCGGTAGTGGCGGCGGTGTATCTCCAGCAGCAATTGTATCCTGACTTCGGTCCGCTGACTGTCGTGGCCGGGGGGATATTCCTGTCCATGCTGGCTTACCAGCACACCCTCGTGTCCGCTACGGACCTGAGCCGGGTCAACCTGGCTTTCTTCACGACCAATGGCGTCGCTAGCCTGCTCTTCGGCACGCTTTCTATCGTCGATATTTATACCTGATCCGACCGGCTAGAGGACGCTGGCAAACTGGCGCAAAAACCGCGCATCGTTTTCAAACATCAGCCGGATGTCGGTGATGTTGTACAGCAGCATCGCCTGCCGTTCGATGCCCATACCGAATGCGTAGCCCGTATACCGTTCCGGGTCGATGCCACAGTTCTCCAGCACGGCGGGGTCCACCATTCCGCAGCCCAGGATTTCCAGCCAGCCGGTACCCTTGGTAATACGGTGGTCGTGTTCGGATTCCAGGCCCCACCAGATATCCATTTCCGCGCTCGGTTCCGTGAAGGGGAAGTAGCTCGGACGCAGCCGGATGCGGGTGTCTTCCCCGTACATCTCCCGCGCGAAGTGGAGTAGGGTGGCCTTCATGTCGGCGAAGCTCACTTTCTCGGCGATGTACAGGCCTTCCACCTGGTGAAACTGGGCGTGACTGCGCGCGCTGATGGTTTCGTTGCGGTATACCCGGCCCGGTGCGATGATCCGGATCGGCGGCTGCTGGTTTTCCATCGTCCGCGCCTGCACCGAGCTGGTGTGGGTGCGGAGCAGCATGGCGGAATTGTTGGGGCCCGCCGGCATACCGTCTCCCGTGTAGTAGGTATCCTGCATGTCGCGCGCGGGGTGGTCCTCCGG
>JBASAV010000300.1:0-3350 GCA_049650785.1 Lewinella sp.
GATCACCGCGGCACTCCCTACACTCACCGAGGCCCAGTGTCGAATGGTGCGCCAATGGAACGTATTGTCCCCGGTCAGGCGTACCACCGAGGCGATGACCGTGGTGGCCAGCAGGAAAGACACGCCAATGGCAAACAGATAGGGATTATTGAGACCGAGCACGACGATCACTATCCCGACGCCCAACGAAGCCGGCCAGTAGCGCCTGTCCGAAGCAGCAAGTAGCTGGTAGTACAGGATCAGGGGGAGCAGGAAGGTATAGCCTAGGGAGTACTGTCCGCCGAGTTGACGGGCAATCTGCGGAGACAGCATAGCGATGAGCAATCCGAATAGCAGGGACGCCGTCACCGGCAGCTTTAACCGGCGGAAGATGAGGTACAGCAGTAAAACGGAGACCACGTTACTCCAGTGGATTAGCGCATTGGAGATCCCCACGGCAAAGTCTCCGATCCGCGGTATGACCGGCCGCAGCGTGGCCAGTACGACCGAGACCACCGCCTGGGCGTCGGTCAGAAAGATGCTTTCTACGTAGGGATAGTACTGATTCGTGAGTTCCACCCCCTCGCCGTAGCTGGCGTGGTACTGCATGTTGTAGTGGATCGTGAGGCCGTCTCCACCGAAGGTGGGCGCCACGTTATTCGGATCCCAGAGGTAACGGTCGTAGTAAAAGGTGAAGACCGCCGTCGCCACGGCCAGGCAGAGCAACAGATAAACGGCACGACGAAGGCGGGCAAACATGCAGAGAGGGTGAAGGCGGTAGGCGATAAAGGTAAGCCGGGAGCTAAAGGACGCCGCAGGGAAGAAGTGACTTTATTTTATAAAGTGCTTTATAAAATATACCTTTGAAATATGAATAGACGATTAGCGGTACAGCTCTACGGCCCGGCGCTTGCGCTGTACGGGGTTGGTAAGGCTTGGCACCGGACAGCCTCCGTTACGGATTTGCGGTTCTTGCTCAGCCCGACCGACTTTTTGGTGCGCATGGCGGGCGGGGGTTCCGGGCAGTGGGTGGATGGGGTAGGGTATTACCACTCCGCAGGGCACTACGTGATTGACGGGTCCTGTGCCGGATTCAACTTCTTGCTCATCGCCTATCTGTTACTGGCCACCTTGCTGCGGACGCGCGTAGTAGGCTGGCTGTTGCACCCCCTGGCCCTACTGCTGGCCTGGCCGGTGACCGTGCTGGCAAATGGCTCGCGCATCGTAAGCATGGTGCAGCTTTCGGCGGCCGGTATCAACTGGACGCTGGACGGTATCGGTCACGAATTTCTGGGTGGCTTCGTCTATCTCTTTTTCCTCACCTGCGCTGGTCTGTTGTTCAGCCAGTCTCCCCCCAAAAGCCTTCTCGGATGAACTTGCTTAATCCCCGCTGGCTGTGGCCCGTAGCGGTCCTCCCCTTCCTCCTACTGTTTACCCTGTCCTTTCACCAGTACACGCTAATCGAATCGTTGCTGGAGGATGTCAACCACCGGGCCTGGGTAATGCACGGTACGGTCCTGATCTTAATGCTGGGCAGTGGCTTTCTGGCGGCGGTCGTTCAGGACGCGCGGGGAGGATCAACGGGCTTGTCGGTCATCATTGCGCTTTTGTTGTCGGTAATACTGTACGGTTTCTGGACGCTCGCGGATCTTTCGATGCTTGTACCTGGTTCCGTACCCCGCTGGCTTAGAGAGGACTACTTGCCGCTCTATATACTCTCTTGCCTGATGCCGGCCGGCGTGTACGCGGTTTTCGGGTTTATCCACCTGACTACCCGACAGGATCGCGAATACCACGCTTGGTCGAATTTCGCGGTGGCCATTCTGATGCCGCTGGGTTGCTATCTCTTCGGTACGGTGCTGTTTTCAGTCATCAATCCGTTTGCCTCTACGGTTTTTACCCACGTCTGTATCATGGCCATACTTGCCATCACGGTGGCTTTTCTCTTTTTCCTGCTCCGCGGGGTGTATCTGATGGTTCGCGATCGCAAGCCGGTGGGTAGGATAGCACGTCTAGCCTTACTTATACTTACCACCCTTGTTTTCCCGGTACTAGGCTTGTGGGTTAATAATTCATCTTGTTTCTCCACCGGTCTCTTCGGACGCGGTGGGGTATTCGGAGAATTTGGCCACCCCGTTTTCTATCTACTGGCCATCGCCAACGGGCTCTACAATTGCCTTCCCCGCACCGGTGGACCCGCTTACCGGCTGGTCCTGTTTTTAGTCGGCTGCGCCGGGCTGCCCTTCCTTGGTTACTTCGCGCTGATCTTTCTGCCCTTTTTGCCGCTATCCATCGTGGCTATTCTACTGGTCGGTACGGGCTTCCTGATGCTTACCCCGCTGGTCATGCTACCCATTCAGGTGATTCGCCTGCGACACGACTATGCCAGTCTCCGTAATTCGGTCCGACCTCGGCTGCTCCAGGTGGGTGGGTCCCTACTTTTCTTGTTGCTGCCGGCCGCCATTACGGTCACCTATCTCGGCGACCGGGACGAGTTGGCGCGAGCATTGGACTACGTATACGCCCCAGCCGCGATGGAGGGGCAAGTCGATCGGAAAGCACTGGCCCGGGTGGTCGATAACCTACGGCTACATAAGGGCGGCGGGACCTCGTTCGGTCGGGGGACGCCTTATTTGTCCGACTACTATGCCTGGCTGGTTCTCGACAACCTGACCCTGTCGGAGACCAAGTTGCAAACGCTCGAGGGCGTCTTCCTCGGTCGGACCTTCCGGGAACGGGATCGGCCGCGGCGCTGGGAAACTTCACCGGTTGAGTTAAGGTCGGCTACCGTGCGAAGCGAATACGTGGACACCGGCGGCTACTACGCCAGCTGGGTAGATCTGGACATGCAGTCCGATAGTTCGTCCATCCAGCCGGGGGAATACCGTGTCACCTTCGATCTGCCGCCCGGGTGTTACGTGGATGACTACTACCTCTACGTCGGCGATCGCCGGGAGCGAGGACAGCTCACCGAACGCCGGACGGCAACCTGGGTGTATAATCAGATCGTGGGTACGCGACAGGATCCGGGACTACTGCGTTACGTAGCCGCCGATCGGCTGGAGCTGTCCGTGTTTCCCTTCACCGCGGGCGAGCATCGGCGAACGGGTTTCCGGATACTACACCCCGAACCGATTGACTTTATCGTGGATGGTCACTCCCTACGATTGGGGAATGGGTACGGCCCGGCTGCAACCAAGGTTACACGTTTTCCCGGGGGTGCCTACATCCCCGCATCGCTAAAGGATCAGTTGCCGCACGTCCGGCGGTTGCCGAAATTCCAGATAGTGGTGGATGCTTCCCGTCGCTACCAGGACGAAGAGGACCTTATCGACCGGGTCGAGCGATTTGTAGACGGCCTTCCACCGGAA
>JBASAV010000301.1:0-1720 GCA_049650785.1 Lewinella sp.
ACTCATAACACAACCATGCAAAAACGCTACGCTCTTTTTATTGTATTACTCGCTCTGGCGATCGCATTACCGGCCCAGTCGATCGTCGTACCGGCCGACCTGGATGACGTCGGCGGTATCGCGGCTACTTACATCGACCTATACATCGATGCCGATACCTCCGACGCCGGCGAGCAACTACACGACACCTATCTCCTGGAGGCCGGGGGACTCTACTATTTCACGAAAACCAACCGCTGGGACTTTGACGTCACCCTTGCTGCCACTGGCGACACGGAGACACTGGGCCGTCCACTGGTTGATCGGGCCAACCCTACCGGCGGCACCACGCTGGACGAAATCTACCGGGGTACCGGTAGTTTTTACTGGGATAACATTTACCTCATTCTCGGTGACGAGGGACCCACCGCGGCAGCTTACGAAACGGCCTCCTTCCGACCGCAGGGCGTAGGTCAGACCTACAGCTGGAATAATTGCATCATCGAAAAGAGCCGCCAGGGTACTATCCGGGCGGAAGGCGATAGCGCCAAGGTGTTTATCACTAACTGTATCCTCCGCAATTTTGGTGACTACGAGCTGTTCCAGGGCAACGGTCGCGTCGTCGATCTGCGGACCACCTTTGGCGACTCGGTTGTAATCACCGGCAACGTGATCCACAATATCCTCGACCGGATCTTCATCGGTTTCCGTCAGCGGGGTCTGAATTACTTCGAATTTTCCAACAATACGGTGTTCAACCACGTGGGTCGCCACGGCTTCATTCAGTTGACCAACACGAAGGAATCGGTCATTAACGACAACTTCATTCAGAACCCGTCCATCATGGGTACGGCGCCCTTCCTCGCCGATGAGCAGATAAACTTTGAGGATGAGCAGAACTTCCTCTTCACCCTCGACTCGGCGGTAACGGGTGCCAGCATCGAAATGCTCAACAATAATATCCACTGGACGGATGATGTCCTCCAGCACTACGCTGACTTTGATCCCGTGTCGCAGCCGAATCTCTTCAGCCCCTTGTTCGTTCAGACCATGACCAACGATACCGCGGAAGCCTACTTCACCGAAGTGCTGGAACTGGGTGCCGTTCCCGACCGGGCACCCCTCATTCAGTACGCGGAAGAAGCGGTGACGAATCAGGATGCTACCGGATTGACCAACATTATGGTGGAGGACAGCCTCTTCGCCGTCGGCTCGCCCTACGACCGGGGCTACCTGTTCGATTTCCGTCGCTTTGATCCCTGTTACGATGCCGGATCTATGTCCGCCACGGCCGGTATAGGAGGTGGAGCGATCGGCGCCACCGGATTCTGTGCCGATCTGATATCGTCCACCCGACGCGTTCCCTACAACGCCTTACTCGGCCTGAAAGCTACTCCTAACCCGGCGGGTGACCGGGTCACCCTAACGTACCAGACCACCACTGCGGGCGACGTCAGCCTGGAGATCTATGATGTTCGTGGCTTACTGGTCCGCCAATTAGGTAACCGTCAATTGTCCGCCGGCGCTCATCAGTTCGTCGTGGATGACCTGAGCAACCTACCCAGCAATATGTACATCGCGCACCTCCGTACCCCCGAAGGACGCATGTTCGTCAAGTTTTTTAAACAATAGTCCCGTTCTCTCACGATCAGTTTCATATTACCATTTGAGAATTTTTGTGGCCGCCGGCTTGATTTATCAGGCGGCGGCCGCTTTTTGCCTACACCGACTAGCTTATGTC
>JBASAV010000302.1:0-1966 GCA_049650785.1 Lewinella sp.
ACGAAGGCTATAGTAACAACACCGTTTGGCCACACTTCCACTATTTCACGGAATACACCGTCTACGACGACGAGATGTGGCAGGCCTACCAGGAAGTAAACTATAAATTCTTCCAGGCGGTAGAAAACGTACTCCGCGAAGACGATATGGTCTGGGTACACGACTATCAGTTGATGCTGTTACCCAATTTGATCCGGGAAAAATTCCCAAACATCAGCATCGGGTTCTTTCTGCATATTCCCTTTCCCAGCTACGAAGTATTTCGGATCCTGCCCTGGCGCAAGGAGATTCTCGACGGCATCCTGGGTTCCGACCAGGTCGGCTTCCACACCTTTGGTTACATGCGGCACTTCCTGTCCGCTGCCTACCGCATCACCGGTTACGAGCATGAGTTCGGTCGGCTCTCGATTGGTGAGCGTCAGGTCAATGTCGACGTCTTCCCGATGGGTATCGACTACGAAAAGTATGCTCACCCTGACGTAGATGCCCAGAGCGACCAGAGCAGTGGTGAAATTCGAAAACTTCACGCCAGCCGGAAGATTGTCCTTAGTGTCGATCGCCTAGACTACACGAAGGGGATCCCACACCGGATTCGCGCCTTCGGTCAGTTCATTCGCAACAACCCGGAATACATCGGTAAGGTCAACCTGATCATGATCGTCGTGCCCAGCCGGGCCAACGTTCCGCAGTACCAAAGCCTGAAGACGGAAGTCGATATATTGGTCAGCCAGGTCAACAGCGAATACAGCACCTTCGACTGGATGCCCATCCATTACTACTACCGGTCGCTGAATTTTGCTGCGCTGACTACCTTATACAAGGAAGCGGACATCGCTCTCATTACCCCTCTCCGCGACGGTATGAACCTGGTGGCGAAAGAGTACGTAGCCGCCAAGGAGGAATCCAAGCGGGGGGTACTTATTCTGAGCGAAATGGCCGGTGCCGTATACGAACTCAACGATGGAGCCATTACCGTGAATCCCCAGAGCACCCAGGAAATCGAGGATGCGCTGGTCAAGGCGCTGGAGATGGACATCGATGAGCAGCGGGTACGGATGGAAGAAATGCAGGAAAAGCTGCGGCAGTACGACGTCAAGCACTGGGCGGCAACCTTTATAAAAGAGCAGAAAAAACTAAAAGAAAAGAATAAGATGCACCACACCACTCACTTAAGCGAAGAAGCACTGGACGTAGTGGCCGAGAGCTACGAGCAGGCCGGTCAGCGATTGTTATTCATCGATTACGATGGCACGCTGATGTCCTTCGATCCCGATCCCCAAGCCGTTCGTCCCGATGAGGAGGTTCTTAACCTACTTAAAACCCTAGCGGCTGACCCCAAGAACACGGTGGTCATCAATAGTGGTCGGGATAAGGCTACGCTTCAGAAGTGGTTAGGTGACCTGGATGTAGAAATGGCCGCCGAGCACGGCGTATGGATGAAGGAGCACGGTCGCTGGCAGCTCAATCCCAACGTAGTGGATGGATGGAAGCCGAAGGTGCGCGAGTTACTCGAAAATCTGGTTTCTCGGACGCCCGGATCGTTCATCGAGGAAAAAGACTACAGCCTCGCCTGGCACTACCGCAACATCGATCGTGACCTGGGTAACAAGCGCGTACGGGAATTCCGCGACATGCTGACCTACCTGATCCAGAATCAGGACCTGCAGGTGCTGGAAGGCAACAAAGTTGTCGAGATCAAGAACGCGGGAGTCAATAAAGGAAAAGCCACGCAACACTGGGTAAACAAGGAGGAGTGGGACTTCATCCTCGGTATCGGCGACGATAGCACGGACGAGGATATTTTCCGCGCGCTACCGGATTGGGGCGTCAGCATCAAGGTCGGACCCGGCCGTACCGCCGCGCGTTACTCCCTGACCGGGGTGACCGAAGTACGCAAGTTCTTCTCCAAGCTCGGACAAATCGCTGAGCAGGCGTAAGACCTGCGCCTTACGCTAGTACCCCAGGA
>JBASAV010000303.1:0-12293 GCA_049650785.1 Lewinella sp.
GTACCGTAACCGATCGACCCGCGAACCGCCGGCCCGACGCCGGAGGGCAATGAAATTTTCCCATAGCTGCGCTTGGTGCATCGGGCTAGAAACTCATATTGAAGTTGAGGTATATACCGTCTTCCCCGAGGTGATTACGGTTGTACTGCACCCCACCCACCATATCGTAGTACAGAATAATATCGATACCGGCTCCGAAGCCCGTCAGGAGGTTATTGTTCAACCGGTTGGAGTCATCCACGAAAGGAGCATTGGCGAATCCCTGATTAAACTGTAAGGAAGCGGCCAGGCGAAGCGGCACGTACCGGAAGGCATCGATAAAAACTAGCTTGCCCAGATCCAGTTTGGTTTTCAGCAGTTGCCGACGAAGTCCCGCCTGCCAGATAAGCATATCTAACCCGTCGACTACGTAAAACTGATAGCCGACGATACCGTTGCTGCCAAAACCGATTGCGCGGTTTTCGAGGAAAGGCTGCCGGGTGCGAATGATGCTGTACTTGCCCGACACCGCGTAGTTAAACGAATAGTGCTTCCAAAAAGGGATGAACTTCTGGTAATCGGCGTGCACTTCCAACCCGTCCCGCTCGCCGTAGATACCCAAACCGTCCTTGCTCATGCCGACCCGCAGGAGCGTTCCTTTCCAGGGATAATTCCGCACGTCGCGCCGGTCATTGCTCAGATCGTAGGCTATGCGGAAATACCGCTGGGACCCGCGCCCGTCACCGTAGAATTCGGGATTCAGTTGATCGGCGATCGTGTCGGCGATCGTGGACTGCTGCCAGCCCAGACTTATGTTGTGACTCAGATAGATACGCCGCCGGTAGCTGAGGCTTACCTGCGCCGATGAGCGACGGTACACCCAGTTGTCCGGGTCGGAGTAAAATTCCTGGCGATTGTTGCGGGTCAGGTAATTTTGCTCCCGCCGACGCTGATACCCGAAACCGAAGTTGATTCCGATGGACCCCGCCTTGTTGACGTAGGGGAAACTGTAGGAAGCCTCCATGGACCGGGTGTACCCCGTCGTGAAACCGAGCTTTAGTTTGTCACGCTGTCCGGTGAAGTTGTAGTAGGTGAGCTTACCGCCGATATTGACCCGGTCCAGGGAGCGGTCCTGTTCGTTCCACCAAACGTTGAAGTTACGGTCGGCCAGTCCGAATTCCGGGACGGGGTAGATATACCAGGTCTCGCGCATTTCGACGATCACCACGGTTCGTCCCATTTCCGCGGCTACCGAATCGTAGGTGATCTCCACGCTCGCGAAGAGCCCGGTATTCATGAGATTGTTATAACTGCGGCTGACTTCCTGAGGTAATTCTTCCTGGGCCAGAAGCTGGCCCCGCCCGAAGGTCATTTCCCGGAAGATCACGCGGGGACGTGTTTTTTTGTGGCCGATAAGCAGCACTTCGTCAATTAGCACACTGTCGCCCGGTCCTGCCCAGGAACAGAACGGAATCAAAAACAACAGGGTAAATAAAACTAGCCGCATAAAATTAGCTTAGGCAATAGCCGGAGCCCGTAAGGATAAACAAAATTTATTCCTCTTTGCTCTCTCCTCCACAAGAACGGAATTACCCCCGTCAATTAATGTCCCTTTAACTACGCTTGGTAAGAAAGACACCAACCAGCACCAGAATAATGGCGGGGATCTGCAGCATACCCACCTCTTCACCGTCGAGTACCCCCCACAGCAAAGCTACCACCGGGATGAGGTAAGACACCGTACTCGCAAATACCGCTCCCGTACCCTGTACAAGCCGAAAAAACACGAAGCTGGCCATCACCGTACTCCCGATGGCCAGTATAGAAACGTAAGCCAGGGCCCACCAGCCGGCTTCCCCGGCACCGGTCACGGTCTCCACTACCCCACCGAAGGCAAGGGCATAAATCAGTGCGGGCAAGCCCACCAGGAAAAAACTGACCACGGTAATGGTCAGGGAAGGTAGCCGCTGGAAGTACTGCCCCACCAGGTTTCCCGATGTACCGTAGCACAGACAAGCCCCAAGAACCAGGGCAGCGTAGCCCAGTTGACTGGTTTCGTCGCCACCGCCGGGAGCGAAGTAGGCCAGCAGTACGGCCCCCACCAGCCCGATCCCGATCCCGAAGATTTGGCTGCGCACCGGTCGGTTACGGAAGATCAGCCACGCCACCAGCAGCGTACACAAGGGGGTCAGGCTGCTGAGCATGCCGGTCAGGCTGCTACTGAGTCTCGTTTGAGCAATGGGGAAGAGAAAAGAAGGTATAGCTGTACCGGTGAGGCCCACCGCCGCCAGGGCGGGTAGTTGATTCAGCCGGATGCGGCCCAAATGCGTAATGGCAAAGGGAGCCAGCGCCAGGGCGGAGATACCCAGCCGCAGAACGGCAATCTGCCGGGCGGAGAAGACTTCCAGGCCCCACTTGATGAGCACGTAACTACTCCCCCAGATCAAGCTAAGTCCCAGTAGCGTTATGAAGTCCCGGACCGTAGGTACCCGTTGCACGCCGTGAAGGTAGAGGACTACTTACTCCCCGGGGTAGCTCACCCCGATAATTTCCCGAATGCGGGTTAGGGTCTGATGCAGCAACAGGCTATCGTCGAGTGACCAAAGTTCGGATTCCTTCCGGCCGGCACGCACGTCCTCCATCACCGCCATGGCCTCAAACTGGTACCCGTTCCCTTCGAAACTTTGGTAATGGTTCTCCGGCGGCTGGTCTCCCCCCCGCAGTACACTAAAGCCCTGAGCGTGGTGAAAGCGCCCGTGGATATGTAACTCTCCCTTCGTACCCAGCAGGAGGGCATCGGTCTTGGTGTCTCCCAGTAGCGTGGAGTAGCAGTGAGCCAGCCGCCCTTCCGGATACCGAAGCGTGACCTGGGTATCCACGTCCGCACCCAGATCGGTCAGCCGGGCGGTAGCGCGTATGGAGGCCGGGGCCCCGAAAAGGTACTGCGCCAGCCAGACGGGGTAGATACCGATGTCCAGCAGCGCCCCACCCCCGAGTGCGGGATTGTATAGCCGATCCCGTTCGAAATCTTCCCGCGGCGCGCCCCGAAAGCCGAAGTCAGCCCGTAGGCTCTCCAGCGTGCCAAGGTCTCCGCCGTCTACTAAAGCCTTCATCTCCACGATGGATGGAATAAAGCAGGACCACAACGCCTCCATGAGATAGACATCGTTCCTGCGCGCCGCCGCCACCATACTTTGCACTTCCTCCAGGTTCAGGCCCAGCGGTTTTTCGCAGAGGACCGGGATGCCCCGTTCGAGACACATTAGTGTTAGTTCCCGGTGGCCGGTATGGGGCGTGGCGATGTAAACCGCGTCCACGCGCGGACCGGAAAAAGTGGCCTCGTAACTACCGGCCGCGTGTTCGGCGCCGAAGTCCGCGGCAAAGGCACTTGCCCGCTCCGAGGATCGGGACCCTACCGCAACCAGCTTGGCGTCGTCGACCCGTTGCAGGTCCTCGGCAAATTTACGGGCGATCTTCCCCAGACCGAGGATTGCCCAGTTGAAAGTGGCCATAGTGTTGGTTTTGTGGTCGGCCAATGTAGGCATTATGGCGGCGGAGCGCAGGAAACTTACTTAGCTTAAAATTGAAACTAACCAACTTATCCGTAGCCATCCTGTTATATTCGTGATTACCGAAAAATCTAGCTTTTATGTCAGCCGAAATCGATCTCGCCACTCAGAACCTAAAGCGCCGGGGCTTCCTGGACATCGACGTTGATCCCACGCTCGACCTGGCAGCGGAAATAAACCGCCTGAAGAAAGAGCGTAACGCCGTGATTCTGGCACACTACTACCAGGAATCCGAGATCCAGGATATCGCCGACTACATCGGTGACAGTCTGGGACTGAGCCAGCAGGCCGCCAGCACGGATGCTGATATCATCGTCTTCGCCGGTGTGCACTTCATGGCGGAAACCGCCAAAATGCTTAGTCCGCAGAAGAAGGTGCTGCTTCCTGATCTGAAAGCCGGTTGTAGCCTGGCCGACTCCTGCCCCGCCCCGGTCTTCGCCAAGTTCAAGGAAAAGTATCCCGATCACGTGGTGGTTAGCTACATCAACTGTACCGCCGAGCTCAAGACTTTGACCGATATCTGCTGTACGAGTACCAACGCCCGGCACATCATTGATTCCATCCCCCGAGATCAGCCCATCATCTTCGCCCCCGACGTCAATTTGGGTCGCTGGCTGGTCAAGGAGACCGGCCGTGACATGGTCCTCTGGAACGGCAGCTGTATGGTCCACGAGATCTTCAGTCACGAAAAAGTGACCAAGCTCAAGATCGCCCATCCCGAAGCCGCCTTCATCGCCCACCCCGAATGTGAGGCCCATATTCTGGATATCGCCGATCATGTCGGATCAACCTCCAGCCTACTACGCTTCACCCGCGAAAGCGAATACAAGGAATTCATCGTGGCCACCGAGCCGGGTATCATCCACCAGATGGAGAAGTCCAACCCGGGCAAGACCTTCTACCCCGCCCCACCCAATAATACCTGCGCCTGCAACGAGTGCCCCCACATGAAACGCAACACCATGGAGAAGCTCTACCTCTGCATGGAGTACGAACAGCCGGAGATCAAGCTACCGGAATGGGTGATCGAAAAGGGGGTTAAGAGTATTGACCGGATGTTGGAGATTTCCGCTGCTGCGGGTCTGTAGAGACTTTATATGTTAGCTCGCCTGTGGCTCGTAATAGTTAAACACAGATGGCGCTGCGCGCTTCACGGAGGGGTTCACGGAGGTGCCACAGAGCAGCCGACTCACGACCCCTTTTGCGCAACTCCCTTTTATTTAGACCTTCTCTGTGGCAACTCTGTGCTTACTCCGTGGCACCTCGGTGTTTAACAGATTTGCGTGGCTTTGGCTTGGCGTGACTGCTCGCCTGCGGCTCGTAATAGTTAAACACAGATGGCGCTGCGCGCTTCGCGGAGGGATTCACAGAGGTGCCACAGAGAGGATTATACCGGAGATTCATGTCATTACGAAGGGACGCTATCTCTCTGTGTCAGCTCTGTGCATACTGCTCCGTGGCAACTCTGTGTTTAACCTAAATATCACGTTGCGACAACGTCGTCTACCCCACCTCCGTGATTCCTCTGTGAACCCCTCCGTGCAGCGAAGCCTCTGTGTTTAACCTAAAATTAGGTAGCGACCACCCCCCGAACCAACCGCACGGTAACCGCCAACCCGGGCAGCAGCGCCACTAAGGCATAAAATACCCCCACCACGGTGAAGAAACCGCCCCCGCCCGCCTGCTCGAGCAGTTGCAGCAGTAAACCGATTCCCAGATTGGGCAGGAAGAAGGTCAGGTACTCGAAGAACCTGGACCGCCCGCCAAAATCACCGTACCGCTTCCAGGCATCCAGGTAACCAGCAACCCACCGATTTTGGCGCAGGCTAGCGATCATTCCGCAATGGCAAAACTGTACTCGACCAATTCGATGACGGGCCGCTCGTCGCGGTCACTCTGCTCGAGGAAGATGTCGATACCGAGTGTTTCGGGAGCTTCTTTTTCCGTGCTGTCGAAGGTCACCTGGATCGAACCGGATTCGCCGGGCTGATAGACCAAAGAGTTATCGTGCTCCACGGTGGTGCATTCGCATGCCTGGATCAGCATGATCTGGGCGGGTACGGTCCCCCGGTTCGTGAATGCGTAGGTAAAGGTGGGCTTGTCGCCCTTGGTCACGGAGCCCAGATCGACCTGTCGGCGGTCGAAGACCAGTATCGGGAGTTCGCTCACCTCCTCGGCCGTTTTACCGTAAAGGGTGCTCATGTCGCTGAGCGAATCCAGCGGGTAGACTGAGCCCTGCGGTCCCTCCCCGCCCTCGGGCTCGATGGCTGGTTGCGTTCCTTCCAGGGCCCGTTCAATAATGTCGCGGCGAATAATGATCTCCGAAGGACCCTCAAGTACTTTGAATTCCGTGCGGCGGTTCAATTGGTGCGCCAGTTCTTTGAGCTGGTTAGTGCCCAGGTTATTGATGTACGTTTCGGTGAGGGTATCGCCCACGGTAAAGACACCGGTCCGCTCCGCCAGGCGGTCGGAAATAACCTGCGGCCGGGTTTCGCCGTAGCCGGCGAACTTGATGCGCGCGGCCTCGATTCCACCCTGGCCGATCAACCACCGACGAGCGGCGTCAGCCCGACGCTTACTGAGCGCCTCGTTGTATTCGTCACGACCGCGGAAGTCCGTGTGCGAACTAAGCTCGATGACCATCTCCGGATACTCATTCATAATCTCGGTGAGGGCCCGGAGGTCACCCTCGGCGTCGGGCCGGATATTGGATTTATCGAGGTCGTAGAGGATGTTTTCCAGCGCAATAGACTCCTCGATCTCAATGGTATCGTAAACGGGGATGGTCGATGGATCCACACGCAAGAAAAATACCTGTTCGAAGCTTTTGCTTTCCTCCAGCCCCAGCGTACTCAACTCCACGGTATCGGGGAAGTAGCCGGGGTGGCTGGCCACCACGCGGTACTCCTGCTCCAGATTGAGGCCGAAGTCGAAGCGGTTACCGTTGTCGCGGCTCTGCTGTTCACCGCTTCCCACGTCACGGCCATTACGGATGGGCTGCAGTTGTATGGTACCGGTATTGAGCGGTTCGCGGTCGGTATTGAAAAGCCCGACTACGAGATTAGCGTAGATGGTCGGGATTTCGAAGGCGTAGATATCGTCGCAGCAGGTCCGGCTCTTCACCGAGCGGCCGTCTCCGGGGCGGTTGCTGGTCATGAAACCGGTCCGGCCTTCATTGTAGACGCTCAGGCTGAGATCGTCCGTCGGGCTGTTGAAGCCGACACCCATGTTCTGCGGCTCGCTCCAGACGCTACCGTTCCAGACGCTGTAGAAAAGGTCCGTCCCTCCCATGGTGGGTAAGCCGTCGGTGCTGAAGTACAGGGTCCCGTCAAAGTAAAAGGGAGTCATATCGTCCCCCACCGTATTGATTTGTTCCCCGAGGTTGACCGGAGAGGAGTAGCTGCCATCCCCTTCGTAAGTGGCGTAGTAAAGGTCATACCCACCGAAGCCACCGTCCATATCGCTGGAGAAAAAGATGACTTCGTTGCCGAACAGCTCACCGGTGGCGGGTTGCAGGGCGCGGTAGTCGTCGCTGTTGATGCCGGAAACCGGGTTACCGCTCCGCCAGCCGTTATCGTCCACGTCGCTGTAGTAGATCTTGGCCTGGTCGACGCGGTTGCTGTTCATGAGGATCCGATTGTAGTACAGTCGGCGACCGTCGGCGCTCACGTTAGGGTTAGCGGAATGCACGCCGGGGCGGTTGACTTCCTTCCCGAGGATCTCCGGCCGTTCCCATTCCCCTTCGTCGTCCCGCGTGACCATGTATACCTGAAGGAAGCGGTCTTCGTCATTGGCGTCCACCAGTTCTACCGGGCTACTGGCCTTGACCGTGGCGTAATACAGGGTGTTCCCGTCGGGGGAAAGGACCGGAGAATACTCGCTCCAGACGCTGTTGATGGTCCGGTCGAGATACTGCACTTCGACTTCCCCCAGATTTTGCGGCGCGTCCTGGTACATTTGGGCACCCTCAATTTCCCGTTGGGCGAGAATACCGAGTACCGAGTCTTGATTATGCTGTAAAAAGTTTTGCAGGTAGGTGACCGCCTCGTCGTACTGCTCGTCCATTTTCAGCATGCGGCCGAAGTAAAAACGGTGCACGTTGTAGGTCGTGTCGGCGGCTTCGGTACGGCGGAAGGCGCGGGTGTAGAGCCGGATGCCGGAAGCAATGTCGCGCAGTTCATAGTTCATCTGGGCCATCAGCGGAAGGAGGTACTCTTCTTCGTTTATCTCGAAGGCCTTGTCGTAGTTCTCGAGTGCCACGGTCCAGTTGTAGGTCACGCGGGCGGAGTCGGCGGCGGCCAGCAGTTGTTCCACGTTGGAGGAACCGGTGAGTGGCTGGGCGGCCAGGGGCAGACCGACCGTTAGCCCGGCCAGGATGAGGGCGAGGAGGCTGAGGTGCCGATGAAGTTCCAGGAAGGTCCGTTTCATGAAGTGGCGGGAATAGATGATCGAATAAACGCGGCCGGGGGCCGGGAAGTCGGGGCGGATGCTAGATTTTCGGGCACAGCATCGTGGGCACGACAGTCGGTTTCTTGTAAATATTGATGATGTACTGGGCGGCAAGCTCGAAGGCCCCCTGGTAATTATTGATCTCGCGTCCGCTGCTCAGCGTGAGGTCATAGCTCAGGGCGGCCCGCAGTTGTTGGTAATCGAGTCCGATGAGTACCTGCGCCGCGTCGCCTGTCCGGTAACCCAGGCCCAGTCGCAAATTCACGTCTGGCTTCAGTCGCCGGCTGCCCCAGGCCTGTACCGAGACCGAGGTCACGGAGGCTGAAGTCTGTGCGTAAATACTGGGTTGGAAACGCCAGTCTTCGTTAAGCTCCAGGTCCAGCCGGGCATTACCCCGCAGGGTCGATCGGCGGTTGAGGTCGTCCTGGTCGAAAGCGCCGAGCGTAGTGCTGTCGATACCCATCGAATCCGTGGCTACGGCGATGAGGCTTTCCCGTTCCGGTCCGCCAATGTGAAACATCGATACGCCCACTTCGAGGAGGTTACCCTTATCGGCGTCCAAGACCGAACGCAGCATAACGCCGGCGTTGAGGCTGCTGTAGCTCATATTGTCCATCATCTCACTCATCCCGGATGGGGTCAACTCGCCCTGGGTCAGTCCTCCCCCACCCAGATTCTGTCCGATAGTCAGCTGTTGCTGAAGCGCGCCGGATTCGACGTCCAGGCCGTAGGACGTACTCCCGTACTGTGCCCCCAGCGTGAAAACGTTGCGCCGCTGGTTATCCAGGGCGAGGTGGTAGGCGGCCGAAAAACCGAAATAGGTGGACTGCAAGCCTAGATCGGCACCCACGCCGGCCTTGTCGCTGATCAGATTGGCCCCTACACCGATCCAATCGTACGGACGCAGACCACGAATGACCGGGGCATCCACGTAGGCGCTGGGGGTGCTCATCCCGTTGAGGGTAAACCACTGGCCCCGGTAGATACCCCCTACGCGTACGGTTCCGCTGAACGCTCCGGTCTGGGCCGGATTGATCCAAAGCGGGTTATAGTCGTGAAGGGTAAAATGCGTGTCCTGTGCCCCGGCGGTAAGCGAGAAACAGAGGGATAACAAAACAATCAGGTAGGGACTCGATCGCATGGGCCATGTTTGCGGCCCAAGATAAGGTGTAGCGGGGTACACCCCGTTTGGATTTCGTCAGGGGGGCGCGCGATGTCTGTTTAACCCCGCTTGAAAGGTTGCTTATAGACCGGTACGGTGCTGCACGGCTCGCCAAACATGATGGATTTGGCGACGGGGCGCAGGAGAGAAGTAACTTCCAGATAGGCGGCTGGCGGCACGTTCCGATCACCACAACCCTTCACCACGATACGCTGATCGGCGTAGTCGGCGGGATCAAATTGCCGGATAACGCGGCGGTAGTGGTCGCGCAGGTACTCGTCCTCGGTCCCCTGGTAAATATCGGCGGCGTAGGGAGCGGCGGAAGCGGCGACCAGCATGTAGGCCCAGGCGGGAATGATCGCGTCGGCGGAGCAGTAGACTAGTAAGGTCTTGCCTTCGTACTGGCTAAAGTCGTGTTCCTGTATCGCCTCGCGGAAATCCTTCTCTTTCAGGATAAGTTCCATGAACAGATAGTCCTTCAAGTCAAAGGCGACCAACGGGCTTTGGGGCCAGTATTCTTCGAGTTTCAGCGTAATGAGGCCGGAGGCGGCTACTTTATTGACCATGGGGCGACTAGTTTTCGGACTCCACCATCACCTCTTCGGGTTCCCCGATCGTATTCTCGGGTAGTTTGAACTCCTTGGGTTGGGGCAGATCGTTCATCGACCGGATGCCGAAATAGTCCATAAACTTTTCCGTCACGCCGTACAGCAGGGGCTTGCCCACGCTCTCGGCCCGGCCGGTAATGGTAACAAGCTCCTTTTCCAATAGTTTCTGGATCGCGTAGTCGCAACTCACCCCACGAATCTTCTCCAGGTCCGACCGTGTAACCGGCTGTTTGTAGGCGATGATACTCAGGGTTTCCAGGGCTGAACGGCTCAGTTTCTTTGTGCTCTGCTGGCGCAGGTGGGTCCCGATAGTCTGATGGTAAGCACCCTTGGTCATAAACTGGTACCCCCCGGCGATGGCCACCACTTCAAAGCTGTGCTCCGCGTGATCGTAGCGCTGCCGTAATTCTGTGATGCCCTCTAATAAGGATTCGTCATTGAACTCCGCTCCCACACTTTCCCGCAGTACCGACCGCAGCTCCTCCAGGGATATCGGCTGGGGGGCGGCGAAGATTAGGGCTTCTATGTGTTGGGGTAGAGAGTGCATTTTAGTCTTTTAGTCTTTTAGTCTTTTAGTCTTTTAGTCTTTTAGACGCAATTTTTGCGGCAAGGCTATGTTTGAGCTATCCCGTTAGAATTGCACAAATTATGGCCGAATTTTGAGAGCCCCCCCCATACCGCGAGCGCAGCAAGCCTCTAAAAACTAACGAACTAAAAGACTAAAACGGGAGCGCAGCGACCGTCCATCACTCTTCCTCAAAATTGTCCCGGATATGCTGGAGGATATTCTGGAGCCGGTTAAAGTCATCTTCGGATAATCCGTTCCAGGTTTGCTGGCGAAGGTCCCTGACGTAGGGGGTTATACGGTCATGCACGTCCTTCCCATTCTTGGTGATACAGACCAAGTAGCGACGCCGGTCATTGGGGAAGCGGCGGCGTTCGACGAGTTTCTTCTTCGCTAGTTTATCGATGATGCGGCTCACCGTGGGCGCATCCTTGTAGTTTCCGTTGGCGAGTTCCGTCTGGCTAGCGTCGCCACTGTTGTAGAGGCGGTCGAGCAGCACCCATTGTTCCGTACTGATATCAATCCCCTCCTCACGAAAAGCGCGGAGGTAATGTTGTTTCAGAAGGCGAGTGGTGCGGTCCAGAATGGTACCGACGTTGGGGTAAGCCAAAGGTTTCACGGTGGCTAAGGTAACACAGACACCAAACTATTTCGGTAGTATTCGGCGAGTAATCGCTCCGGCAGCCAGTGACTACCCGGATAATGGTGCAGTTCGACCGATGGTAAAGGTTCGTACATGCGGGTCAGCCGGTCGTGGTGAAGGAGCGGATCCTTGTCCCCCACAAATACCGTACACCGGATATTCCGCTCATTCAGCGCGCGCTCGAAGGCCTCCGGCGAAGGCGGGAATTTGAGTACGCTGCGCAGCGTTCCCGCCAGTCGCCGCCGAAAGGGACGGTCGTTGAGATTATATTTAAGGTAATCGGCCGAATACCCATTTATGATGCCGCGCTTCTGGAGCCACTTCGACATGCGCAGTATGGCACGCGGTCGCTCCGTAAATCGGGCGAGCGGACGAACGAGGCGGGAAGGCAGCGTATCTATCCAATTCGTATACCGGCCGCCCGCCCCGTCCGGAGCTACCAACGCGAGGTCCTGCAGCTGATCGTGTTGAAGCCCCTTCAGACAGGCACTCAAATATCGCCCACCCAGGCTGTGACCAAGTAAGAAGACCGGTCGGTCAGTAAAGCGGTCCAGCAATTGCTGCAGCAGGCCGGTCATTTCGTCAATGTCGTAGCGGTCGCTGTACCATTCCGTCTTACCGTGGTAGGGCAGGTCGGGGGCCAGCGTGGTGAATTGATCCGAGAGATTCAAGCCCAGCCGCTCCATACGGGCCCCGTTGCGGCCAAAGCCGTGCAGCGCCAGTAATATGGCCCGGCCGTTACCGTACTGCCGGACGTACAAACGATCGTCGGGAGCATCCGGGTCTTTTTTCGGCTTGGTTGCAGTGAGCCAGAAATGCGTATTCATGAAAGCGGTACACTAGATTCGATTGGGGAACAGCGTAACCCAGGGAAAGTATTAATGCCGGCCCGGGCGAGACATTCCAAAAGCCCAAAACTCCGCCCAAACTGACACCCGACACCCAACTAAACCTCCACCCCTTCCACGCCCATACCAAAGAGGGCAAAATCAAAGCGGGTAGGGTCGTCCGCATCAAAGCGGCGAAGGTTGTCGGTGAGTTCCGCGACGGCCAGCCAATCGCACTGCTTTCGCTTGAGCAAGCCTAAGGACCGCCCTACCCTATCCACGTGTACGTCCAGTGGAATGCACAGTTGATCGGGCCGAATCCGCTGCCACTGCCCGAAGTCTACGCCGCGCCCGTCCTGCCGAACCATCCAGCGTAGAAACATGCAAAGCCTTTTGCAGCGCGATTTACGCGCGGGCGTAGCCACTTGCTTACGGGTCCGGTGGGGGGCATCGGGGAGACTAAAAAAGTAATCGTGAAAGCCACGCAGGGC
>JBASAV010000304.1:0-3858 GCA_049650785.1 Lewinella sp.
CGTCAGCAGGGCCAAACACCCCAGGCCGGTCAACAGGTGGGCCGGCCGATACAAGTGCTTCCACGACCGCGTCCACCCCAGGATAGCGAAGATGCTCAGTCCCTGAAACACGATAGCGGGCAGCCCCTTCAGCAAGAAGGTGGCCGTGGTGAGCAGGTAGGTCCAGCCGAAGGCCTCCCACCAACGTCCCCGGCTACCGAAGTAGTAGAGCAGCATGATCTGGGTGTATACCAGCCAGCTGAAGCAGACGTCGATGAGGGCGAGCATACTGTCCCAGAAGAGCATCCGCCCGCAGGTGATCACCGTCAACGCGTGGATCAGCGCCAGGTAGCTACCGAAGTGCCGCCGGCTGAAGAGATAGGTCGTGACCGCGAAGCACAGCAGGCTCAGCACCGTAGGCAGCCGGGCCGCCCATTCGGATGCTTCCCCGTGCAGGGCAAAGCTGCCCGCCAGGATCCAGTTCCACAGCGGCGGTTTATTGAGGTAGGCATCGCCGTGCATGGTCGGCACCAGGTAGTTACCGGTCCACAGCATCTCCTGCGCCACCAGCGACCGGATGCCTTCATCGTCGATGAAGACCATCAGCCCCAGATTGATCAACAGGGCGGGTAACAGCAGCAGGGCTGCGGCGATGAGGAACCACTTGCGCACCGGCGCGAAGATAGGTCGCTCCTTACCGGCTGGCGGTAAGGGTGACCTCCGCCCGGCCGACCGAGAGGGCTCCGCTTTCCGTATCCCTCACCACCAGTACCACTTCGTAGGCCCCCGGATCGTCGGTGGCCGGCAGGTCCACGGTCAGGGTCCCCCCGTCGATTTCACCGGATTGCCACAGCAGCAGGGGGGATAGCCGGGGAGCATCTTCCTCCGTCACCCCAAAAGCCTGTTCGGGTAGCACCCCCTGGATCGTCAGTATGTTCGCGGCGTCCGCCTCCGGGAATTCACCGGCGTCCCCCGTCAGGTCGATCTGCACCACGCCGTAGGATCCCAACGCGGGAAAGTCACGCCGCAGTTCCCGGTTATCGTAGTAGTAGGCCAGCCGGTCCACCCCCGCCGGGGCCAGGGAGGTGATGTAGGCCACGTCGCGCGTCAGGCGACCGTCCACGATGAACAGCGGGGTGTCGCTGAAGAACCGCTGGTTGGGAGCATTATAGAGTTGGGCGTTCTGGACACCGCGCCGCTCCCGGACCCGCAGTTCCCCCGCCACCTCGTTGAAGAAGGTGAGCATATCCGGGAAGGACTTGTAATCCTGCACGTTGTAGTCCCGGTTGGGATTCAGCATCTTCATTTCCTCCCCCGCGGGCGTGGCGTCCAGTGGCGTTTCGACGCCGCCGTACAGCTGGTAGATCTTCCGGCGCCGGTTACTGAGATCGAGGTAGGCCAGCACCTCCTCGGTCAGGGGCGGGGTGGTCGACAGGGCTTCCAGGGGCGGAAAGCTCAGCCCGGCGTCGATGGCCTCATCCTTTACACTGTACGCCTGTACCTGCTTTTCCCCCTCGAAGGAGGGCAGCGTGATCAAGAAGTCGCCCTCGTCGTCTGATTTACTGAAGTACGTTTTCAGCGTCCGGTTGTCGAAGAAGGGAAGCAAATTCACGGCGATGGCCTCCCCCGTTTCGGGGGTGGTGAGCCGGCCTCCGTAGAAGAGCGTATCGACGTAGCGCGCACCGGCGGAGGCGGCGGCCGACCGAACGCTACTTCCCTGCCCGGTTACCTCCCGGTTGCGTACGGCCAGGCTGTAGACGCCGTCGGGGAGTCCGCTCGCCGTCACGCGGCCGTCGGCAATGTTTACGGTCAGGTCGTCGGCGGGTGCCGAAGGGGTCGTTTCGGAAGCAGCCCCCGCGTCCCCGCGGCGGTCGCTCACCTGGTAGACGGGCAGGGGATAGGTACCCAGATCCACCGTTGTTTGCTGTTCGGTCAGGGCCGCGAAGCGCAGGCGGTAGTAGCCCGTGGGCAGATCGTATCCCCAGCGATAGTAGCCATCGGCCGTACCGCCGCCGCCCGAGCGAAGAAAGAAGTAGTCCACCAACGCCCCATCGGGGGCATACACCTCCGCCCGGACGATTCCGGGAGCGGGCTGCGGCAGGTACACCTGGAACCGGCTCACTTCGCCGGCCGCGTAGTAGGGCCGGTCGAGGTGCAGGAAGGATTCCTGTCCGTACAGGCAAGCGGCCAGGAGGAAGCAAAAGGCAATAAGGGAGGTACGCATACGGCTAGGTGATTAAAAGGGCCAGTATTCGGGAGCTTGGAGTTGGGCATTCGGCCCGTTGAGGCAGTCTACGCAGAGGATCGGCGGGTTGCCGGGACCGTTGTTGGGCGGGGGCGGACAAAAGGTCCGGGGGTTATCCACTTCGGCCGGGGTGGTGGCCACCCGGGTTACGGCACGGTTGGCGGCGTAGAAGTACCCGAATACGTTGATCGTCTCGCCATCCAGGTCGGTGACGTTGCCGACGATCGGACCGGGCGGATTAGCGAAGATGCTTTCCGAGCGTTCGCCGATGCGGCTGATCTGGTCGAAGTACTGGTAAGCCCCCTGGCTGATCGCCTCCTGATTGATCGTCACCAGATGCCCCTGCGCGTACTTGAAGTTGATCGGATCCAGGAAGAGGGGCAGGTCGGTAACGCGGTCGTCCGCCAGGTCGCGCCCGCTGACGATGTCTACCCGGTTGTTGCCGATCGACTCACTCAGGTAGCACACCTTGGTCCGGTCCGGATTGAGGGGAAAAGCATCGTCGGCCTGGGTCAGGGCGTAATCACGTACGTAGGTATTGCGCAGGTAGGCCGGCTCCCCGTCCGGATAAGTTACGGGGGAGGTCAGGGCGTAGCCGAGCGCCGGCACTTCCTCTTCGACGCCCAGGACGTTCTCCTGCAGGACGACCGTGGGGTAGGTCGTTACCGTATCCGGCACGACGCGCTCGGGCAGGTAGTCAAATTCCGAACCGTAGCGCGCGCCCTCCCGCGTGGTGACCAGCACGCGGTAACCGAGTCCGGCCCGCACCGAAAAGTCGCTGCCATTCGGATCGAAGGTGGTCCGGTAGGCGCCGTCGCGGTACGCAATTTCCATCTGTTGGCCTTCCGTGTTCTCCAGGATGATCTCCGCGGTCACGATACGGTCCGGCAGATTGGAGGCGAATTGAAACAGTTGTTCCAGGTTAATTTCCACGATCGCCTGATCGGCCAAGACCAGCCGGCCCCGGACCACGATCCCTTCCGGCAGACTGTCCGCCTGTTCCAGGTCGATCTCATCCACGCAGGTCAGCAGGCTAACAGAAAGGACAAGCAACGCGGTAAATCGTAGCATGCGATTTGCGGTTTTTGCGCCGGAGCGCAGGAAGAAGGAATTCAATTTCATCGGGTTTCGATGTTCAGGGTAATGGCCGGGAACACGGTACCCAGTACGGCGAGCCGGTTGGCTACGTTGGTCTGATCGGGAGTCTGGGTGTAGTAGACAGAAAAGGCATTTTTCCGGGCGTATACATTGTAGAGCGAAACCGTCCAGCTGGTCTGTAGAGTCCGCTTTTCGTTGTAGCCCTTACCCAGGGTGTAGGCAATGTCCAGGCGGTGGTAGTCGGGGATGCGTACGCTATTCCGGTCGGAGTAAACGGGTACGCTCAGGCCGTTCTCGGTGCGGTAGTTGCCCACCGGGGCGGTAATGGGCCGTCCGGTGCCGTAGGTGAAGTTGGCCGTCAGGGTATTGCGCTGGTTGGGGTTCCAGTTGAGGGTCATGACGAAGTTGTGCGGCTTATCGAAGTTGGAGCTGTAGTAATCCCCGCCGTTGATGCCGGGGATCTGGCGTTCGGTACGGGACAGGGTGTAGCTGACCAGTCCGTTGATCTCGCCGACCTTCCGCTTGCCGCTCAGCTC
>JBASAV010000305.1:0-2825 GCA_049650785.1 Lewinella sp.
GATCTACGGGGTGATCAACTATCTGGACCACGTGGATGACCGGGTCATGATCCCCTTCGGGTACTTCAAGAACGTAAGTTACTGGGGTGGCCTCCTGACGTCCCCTAGTCTTTTCACCTACCACCCCCTGCGCGATCTGCTACCCTACTTACAGGCACCTAGCGGGGAGCAGGCGGCTTACCTGGGCTTTATTCCCATTTTGTTTGCCGCAGCCCTTCCGGCGATACTGTTGGTGATGCTGTGGCGCAGTCGTTTATTTAACCGGCTAGAACGTCGGATGACCGTACTGCTCCTGGGTGCGGCGGGCGTCCTGGCTTACGCTTTCGGGCTTCCTTTCAGTTACTTTCCCGACTGGACGTTCGATAACCTCGGCCTGGTGCTGCAGTTTCGTGCCCCCGCCCGCTTTACCTGGCCCATGTATTACACCTTGTCCGTCGTGACCGCATACGGAACATATAACCTGGCGCGGGCCATCTCCGTACGGGCAGTAGGCGCCGGGCTGCTGTTACTGGTCCTCGGCGTTTGGGCTACGGAGGCCCACCAGTTCACGCGCGCCCGACTGGACAATCGCGTACACCACAATGCGTTCAGCCCGGAGAAGCTGTATCCCGCTAGAGTACTGGCCGATTCCCTGGCACTGGACACCAGTACCTACACCAGCATATATCTGCTACCCAGCGAACAGGGCTGGTCGGACAAAATCTTTCGCGACGGTAGCTGGCGTAGTAATTACGAAGGGTACCAGCTTTCCGTCGCCACCGGAATACCGCTGCTGAACGGAAGGCTAACGCGTATATCGGTCAAACAGACCCTGGCGAGTTTACAGCTGATCTCCGACCCCCTGGTAAAAAGAACCCTGTTGGAAGAACTACCCGAAGACCGGGCTATCCTGCTTCTCACGGCCCGCAACACGAAACTCTTACCCGGCGAAGAGGCGCTCCGCCAGAACGGCACTCTACTCTACCAGAACCAATACATCGAGCTGCGAAGTCTGTACCCGCAGGCCATCCGACAGCGGACCGATAGTATACAGTCGGCAAAGCTACACGCGGACTTCGCCGGCCCCGAAGCATTTGTGCACCTACCGATGGAGGACAACGACGAGTTCGCCTTCATCGGCGCGGGTAGTCAGCGTGCTTCGCCGCGGTGGGCTATCCTGGCGGATTTCCCGCTGGACACCGCTCGGCTATCGGGCACCCTGGAGTTGAGCTTCTGGAACTACGTCGACCGTCGCTACTTCGGCGGCCCCGTCTTTTACCTCAATTTTAGGGATAGCGCGGGCGAGATGATCAGCGAACAGCGGCGATGGATCAACGACAGTCCGGACACCCAAGACGGATGGCTGCGGGCCAACTTCGTTTTCGACCCGCCACCCGGCACGGCTTCCCTGCGCGTGGTCGGAGATTATACTTTCCCTTACTACGTTGATGAGTTGCTGCTCCGACAGCCGGACGCCACGGTTATTTTGGATACGGAAGGGGTAACGCGCATCAACAATTATGTGGTGGATGATGGGACTGAGTAAGTCCCTGAATTCCGGAGATTCTTTCTTCCTGCGCGCCGCCGCCCAACCCCTCCCCCCTCCAGCAACTTTTTCCTACCTTCACGACCCAGCAAAATATAGCAAAATGAACCTCCACGAATACCAGGGCAAGTCCATCCTCAGCAAGCACGGCGTACCGATCCAGAACGGCTACGCGGCCGATACGGTGGATGAGGCCATGACCAAATACGACCAACTCGCCAAGGAAACGGGCAGCCCCTTTGCCGTCGTCAAAGCGCAGATACACGCCGGCGGACGGGGTAAAGGCGGCGGTGTCAAACTGGCCAAGAACCGCGACGAAGCCAAGGAGCATATCTCCAATATCCTGGGCATGCAGCTCAAGACGCCCCAGACCCCCGGTGGTATGGAGGGCGAAGGCAAGCAGGTCAACAAGATCCTGGTCGCCGAGGATGCCTACGCGCCCGACTTCGACGCCAATAAGGAGTACTACGTATCCATCCTGATGGACCGCGAGCGGAAGCAGAACGTGATCATCCACTCTACCCAGGGCGGTATGGACATCGAAGCGGTAGCGGAGGAAACGCCCCACCTGGTCCACAAGACCTACATCGATCCGGAACTGGGCATGCAGGGCTTCAGCGCCCGGGAGGTGGCCTTCAATCTCGGCCTCGAAGGCACCGCCTTCAAGAACATGACCAAGTTCATCATGAAGCTGTACCAGGCCTACGTGAGCGCCGACGCCAGCCTGATCGAGATCAACCCCACGCTGCACACCGGCGACGACCGGATCGTTGCCGTTGACTGTAAATTCAGCGTCGACGACAATGCACTCTACCGGCACAAGGACATCGCCGAGATGCGCGACGAGACCGAAGAGGACGCCACCGAGGTGGAGGCCAAGAGCTTCGGCCTGAACTTCGTCAACCTGGACGGAAACGTGGGCTGTATGGTGAATGGCGCCGGACTGGCCATGGCCACCATGGACATCATCAAGCTCTCCGGTGGCGAGCCCGCCAACTTCCTCGACGTAGGGGGTACGGCCGACGCCGCCCGGGTGGAGCAGGCCTTCCGGATCATCCTGCGCGACGACAAGGTGCAGGCCATCCTGATCAACATCTTCGGAGGTATCGTACGCTGCGATCGCGTCGCCCAGGGTGTGGTAGATGCCTACAAGAATATCGGCGACATCAACGTGCCGATCATCGTTCGCCTGCAGGGTACCAACGCCGATATCGCCAAGGAACTTATTGACAATTCCGGTCTGAACGTTCGCTCGGCTGTTTCGCTGGAGGACGCGGCCGGTGAGGTGAAAAAGGTGCTG
>JBASAV010000306.1:0-4922 GCA_049650785.1 Lewinella sp.
TCTCGGCCCTGAGGGCTCTCGACCTTGGAATGCACGTAGTCCCCGCCACAGTCCAAGGTCGTGCCCTTTTAGGGCGGGGGGTGGAGATCCGTATCTCGGCCCAGAGGGCGCTCGACCTTGGAATCTCTTAGTCCCGGCCACAGTCCAAGGTCAAGCCCTTCCAGGGCGAGGGGTGGAGAACAGTATCTCGGCCCGGAGGGCACTCGACCTTGGGATCTAAGAGTCCCTGGCACTGCCCAAAGTCGAGCCCTTCCAGGGCGAGTGAGGATGTGATATATAACCCCAGCAGGATTAGCGCACCAACAATCGCTCCGTAGAAAGCACACCGGCGCGACCAAGCAGACTAACCAAATACACCCCCGCCTGCAGATCACCGACGGGAATCCGGTCAGCCGCCGTTCTGTCAATCGCGAACTCGCGCACCAAGCGGCCGGTCACGCTGCGGATCTCGATCCGTTCCACCTCCTCCGGAAGACCGGCGAGTTGAACGTAATCGTCCGCCGGGTTTGGAAAAAGTCGGTACCCCGTTGCGTTCGATCCGGGTACGAAGACGGTATTGCTGAAACTAGAGGTACCGTCGAAGTCCATCTGCCGGATGCGGTAGTAGCCGTCCGTGGCCGGTGCGGGAATCTCGGTGCGGTAGATGACCTCGTCGGCGCCGTTTTCGATGTAGGGGATGTCCTGGATGGGTACGAAGGCGTTTCCTTCCTGGCGTTCGAGGGTGAAGCCGGCTACGTCTCTTTGGTCGGAAACACCGAATGTAAAGGCTATTGTTTGTCCATCTATTGCAAAGCCAAGTTCCCGCGTCCAGGTGACCGGCAGCGCATTCACAACTGAAAATTGCCGGCTAAAAGGAAGCGTCGGGAATATCCCTCCCTGCTGTACTATATCGATAGTGGCTATACCCTCCCGTTTAGGGACTATAGTAATTTCAATAATCCCGTTCGGTAACCGAATGGTCTCTCCATTTGCATCCAGGATCTGTATGGTTTTCCCATCGTTTATTTCCAACACTCCCGGAGGCTGCTCCCCCTGAAAATTTAGGGTAACATCAATAGATAACTTCGCACCTCCTATATCAGTAACTTCTACACATCTCACCTCGGACTCACCGACAACAAAATCTCCTGCAACCAAAAAATATCCAAAGAACAACAAGGCATTTTCTGCCGGGCTACAAATCGGCTGCGCGGAAAGCCTTTGGTTAAAGTTGAGGTAGCATAGCACTACCAAAAGGCAAGTAAATCGATGCATATCGATAGTGTCTAATCCAGTGTCTAAGCAAAGCGCAATAGCCTTTCAGAAAGATAAGCCATTCGCTCCCTAAATTGCACATTGTCAATCGTTAAAGTGCCGGCCTAATAATAAGCACCCGGCGGAGCAACAGCTCTACCGGGTGCGATAATGGGTGTCAAGTAGTCTCCTGGCGGCGTACCCGACACTTATTTCTTATGCGAAGAACCCGGCGCCCCCGGCTCCCAGATAAGCCGGATGAACGAGCTGAACCGCTCATTTTCCCGGCTAATGGGAATACCGGCCACGATACCGATCATCAGATCGTCGGTGATACCCAGGCGCATCTGCGGGCGTATGGTCATATCGAAGTCGCCGTTATCGAGCGTCTTGTTGAATTCGATACCGAGGAAGTTGCGGGTACCCGGTATCATATAGTGGAGGTTGCTGTTGATATCGTAGGTGGTGTGCCACTCGTCGGTGGCGTAGTGGTGCCCGACCTGCGGACCGGTATACACCAGCGTATGCCAGTTGCTCCCCCAGCGTTTGGCTACGACAAGGAAGGGGTTGTATACGTTACCGGTAATGAGCGGCTTTCCGAACTCGGCGAAGCTGCCCAGTTCGAACTCGTTGATGTAGCCGATCGCCATGGAGGTGGCCATCCGCTCGTTGACGAAGAAGGACCACTGGGAGGCGACTTTAATACTTTCCAGCCGGTTAGAGGGGACTTCCTCGTCGTCGGTACCGTTCACCGGCGAATAGAAGGTAAAGGGGAGCTCCACCTCGAAACCCAGCCGGTTGATCGGCGCCCATTCGTATTCGATGAGGGCTTCGTAGGTATCGAAGTCCTGGTTGTCGGTGAGGCCAAAGCCGAGGTTCCATTCCCGCTCTCCCTTGCGGGCGCCGAGGTCACGGATAAGGTCGATGTAGAGCGGCTCCGCGTGCAGAACTTTAGGGGGTAGTTGGTCTTCCACTTCCTCCAGGTACAGACTGTCCTGTACGGCGTTATCGGTTTGGGCGGAGGAATAGAGGGATAGGGTCAGTACGAGGACTGACGTAAGCATAAGCTTGGAATACATATTGATTTGTTTGAGGTACGAATAGGTCCGCCGATCTACTGGAGACCGGAACGGAAAAGGCGTGCAAAAACAAATCAGGCCTGGGGCGGGGGGGCATCGATGCGGTGGTGGCCCGCCGACTGCCGGTCGGCGTAGGGCGGGTAAGCCGAACTTCCGGGCGAGGGAAGGGGTGGACGGAAGACAATGTCCAAGCCACCCGTCAAAAGGGCTATCACCTTGACCGGCGCGTTGCTCACTGTTTCGTCGCTGTCGTCATCGTCATACTCTACGAAGGCATCTTCGAAACCCAGCGCTTTCTCAACGATCAACTCGATTATCGATTCCTGCTCGTTGTGGTTTAGGTCTTCGGGAATGTGCTGGGCAAACATATCCGGGGCATCCACGCTCAGATTGAGCAGGAAGGCGGCCATCAGCCCCCAGAAGAGGCAGAGATGGTTGCTATGTCGGATACGGTGAATCATACGCCGGGATGAACGAGTAGAATGCCCTGAAGCTCCTACTGTTCAATCAGTCAACCAGTTAAAAATGATTGTTGGTTGGGGCGATGGTCATATCAAGCCCGTTGCAGGAATAGTATCACCCGGATCAGTCGCCGGGAAAACATCCCATATGGGTGCTGGTTGATAGTACGTGTCCCTGCTGCGCAGCATATTGTACTACGCGATCGTCCTGGTCGCCACTATCGTGACCTTGCTTAGCCTGGCTTCGCTGGTGCACGACGTGTCCTACTGGTACACCAAGGTGCTCGACTTTCCCCGGACGCAGTATCTCATCGTCGCGGTCATCAGCCTCTTACTCTTCGGCACGCTCAACCGGAAGTGGGGCCTGCCCTCTATCGCCCTGACCCTCGGACTGCTGGCCACCATCACGATTCAGGCCTACGATGTACTTCCTTACCTGATCGGATCGAAGCAGGTCCCCGATCGGGAAGCCGCCGCCGTCGAGGTGGAGCAAACCGTCGGCATACTGATCGCCAACGTCCTGATCACCAACCGGAAGTCGGAGGACTTTTTACGGATCGTCAGCGAGCGAGACCCCGATATGCTGCTGGTTATGGAAGTCAATGATTGGTGGATGACGCAGCTGGAACCCCTCGCCGGCCGGTACCGCTACACGATGGCGTACCCGACGGACAATGCTTACGGGATGGCGCTCTATTCGAAATTTCCGCTATCGGACGGGGAAACCTCCTTCTTTAACCAGCCGGATGTTCCCTCCTTTCACGCCACGGTGAGCCTGCCCTCGGGAGACCGCTTCCGCTTTCACGGGATGCACCCGGTGGCGCCGGTGCCTAGTAAGAAGTATCCGGACAATCAGGGGGAAAAGGAAGTAGCCTTCGGCAAACTGGCTACTATGCTGGCCGAGGAGTCCCTACCCGCGGTGGTGGCCGGCGACTACAACGACGTCAGCTGGTCAAGTACCGCCCGCCTGTTTCAGGATAAGGGGCAGCTGGCGAACGTCCGGATCGGCCGCGGACTGTACAACTCCTTCGACGCGCACTCCTGGGTGATGCGGTGGCCGCTCGATCATTTCTTCGTCAGCCCCCGATTTTCCCTCATTGAAATGGAGCGACTGGGCACCTTCGGCTCCGATCATTTTCCGGTTTACGCCCGTTTAGCACTGGAGTAGGTCAGGAATGAGTCGGCAGAGGATTATCGTCATCATCAGACTCCTCGTCACCGCGCTTTTTCTGTCCGATCACCGAAAATCCACCGTCGGATTCGAGGATGATGAGGTCGATATCATCCAAATTGTGATGGCCGTGCGACCGGGCGATGGCAAAGAGTTCGCGTTCCGTCAGGCGGGCATCGTGAATAGCCTGGGGCTGTATCTCTCCCTTCCGGACCAGGATCACCGGCTCCGACCGGACCAGGCTCGCAAACTTTTCAGATCGAACGGAAAAATAGGCCAGCAGAAACTGCAAGAAGCACAGCAGGCTGATGGCCAGAATGCCCTCCATCAGCGCTACACCTTCCGACAGCAGCATGGAGGCAAACACCGAACCGAAGGCCACGGAAACGGCCAAGTCGAAGGCATTGAGCTTGGCAAGGGTGCGGTTGCCGGATATCCGCAGCGCAAACACCATGAAGACATAGCCTACCGTACCCACAATGAGGGTACGTACCAGTCCGGCCCAATCCTGGTACATCATTTCCGAAAAATCCATACTTGTTGCAGGCTTTGTGGGGGAACCCGGCGCGGTGGACCGATGTTCCTTCCCGTCCACTGCTCCCGTTTCGGTAGATGCTTATCTCCTGCGCACCGCCGCCCATCTATTCCGGATATACTCTTTGCCGTCTACCGGTACGGGAATGGAAGATACACAGCCAAACCGGGAATAGCTTGTTATTTTCCGCACCTATGGCCTTCTTTCATAGTTACCCGAATGAATTCCCTATAAAGTATTCTATTGGCAAGCGCTCCAAACCATTAGGGGCAATGACTTGCTACATATATACCCCTCTAAAGCCATGAAGACCGGCCGTACTGCTGCCCCCGACTTCTACCGCTCCATCTTCATGGCAGCACCCACCCCCTGTATGCTCCTGGAGCCTAACCCGCCCCACTTTACCATCCGGGCGGTGAATGAGGCGTACACCGATTTTACTA
>JBASAV010000307.1:0-2964 GCA_049650785.1 Lewinella sp.
CGCCAGGGTAATGCAGAGGTATTCATCGTCGGTACCGAAGTACTTACTCCGCTGGGCTTCGATGCGCAGGTCGTTATCCGCTTCGGCGGAAAGGCGGTGCAGTAGGTTGATGCTGATCCACCGTCGACAATAATGCTCCAGGAGTCCGTTCTCGTGGGGATGATGCCGACGGCTAAGGTGTAGTTCCTTGTCGATCACGAAGTCGTCCGTACCGCAATCATGGACGAACCGCAGGAAAAACAGATCCCGCATCCCGAAGAATTCCGGTATCACGTTCGTCAGCCGGTGGTAGAACATCTCCGGCGTGGCATTGAAGCGCAACATCAGATCGCGAAAGGCCATCATGTCCCAGGTTTTGCGCTGGAAGAATTGGCGTAACTCGCGCACAAAAGGGTGGAGCGGCAGGTGCAGGGCGACACTGAAGTAGGTGGCCTTACTGTGGTTGAGTACTTCCTCGAATACCCGACCGCGTAGTATACTGCTGGTATTGGCACGCTCCTTAAGCTTCAGGTGATTGAAGGCGATCTCCTTACCGAACTGGAAGCCGCGTTGCACGGGACTGAGTTTTCCGTTGAGCAGCAGTCGGCCTGAAGCGGGGAGATAGACGGAGCGTAATGCTTCGAGGGCGGGCTGGTCGTCCAGGCCATTCGGGACGATCTCGTAGCCATACCGGTCTTCCAGTAATTCCCGGAGGAGCCGGGGGGGAAGGGGCCGGATAGCGGGTAGATTATGCTGCTCCGCGAAGGCCTCCACCGCTTGTTCCAGTTGGGGGAAGTAGTTTGCGTTGAGTTCCAGGTAGGAGCGCAGGGCGGCAAAATAGAAGTTCTCCTCGTGCAGGGCATAGCTGCGACTGATCTCTAGGAGCGTACTGATGAAGGCGCCAACCTGCAGAGGTGCGGCGGCGATGATCTCGGCTACCTTACTCAGTTCAATGCCGAATAATTCTAAAGGGAGTTCGTTGAGGAAGTTGGACTTCAGCAACTCGCTCACCGGGGCCAATTCCCGGCCGAGGTCATCGTTGGACAGTTCATCGGCGGTGGTACCCAGCGCGGTAGCCAACTGATGCACCTTATCGCGTTTGGGGAACTTTTTGCCCTTCTCGATTTCGTTCAGGTAGGAAAGCGAGATACCGGTTTGCTTGGACAACTGATCGAAACTGAAGCCCTGCTGCAGACGCAGCTGTTTGACTTTCAGTCCAAAAATGATGCGCTCGTTGGCGGTTTTTGCCCTCATTGGGGGCAATTTACATTACTCCTTCCACTCCAGGCTCTCCACGATCCGGAAGATATCCTGCTTGACGTATTCGATCACGGGGGCCAGTGAGTCGGGATCGACCCGCGTATCGAAGTAGAGGGCGCCCCGTAGGAAGTGATCGGTCGTATCCGTCAGAAAGAATTGGAAGGGGCTGGCGGCCGGACCGGCAATGTCAAATGCTATACCGTGGACATCCGCTTCCTCACGGTGAATAACGACCTCTTCAATATTGCTCGCCCGCTGATTGTGCACGCCTACTAATTCGAAGGCTTCATCCCGCAGCTCTTCCCACTGATCGTACGAGCTCACCGGATAATAGCTGAAGTGGATGCTGCCGTTGAGAGAAGGAGCGAGTTTCAGATCGAACCAACACGGGTCGGCCGGTGCCTCATCGAAAAAATTGGTTTCCTGCACCACTTGGGAGGAAGTGGGACGGTCGAAGGAAAAGTCGCAGTAATCGGCCGCCAAAGGTTCGTAGGACCGATCGGGGTAGGCCACCCGCGGGTAAGACCGGGGCTTCGGAACGGGAGGAATATCCTCTCCGCAGTTCAGGACTAAAAAAGGGAGGCAAAAGAGCAAAAGCAATCGCATACGATGCTTAACGCCCTGAACCTCCCTTCGGATTGCCACGCGGGCAGATTACTTCCAGTCGCTGCACATGGTGCCGGTGGCGGTCTTCAGGACGACCTGACGCCGTACGGTATCTCCCTTTTGGACGGAGAGCACGTAGCGGCCTTCGGGTAGTTGGTCGAGGGACAGACACACACCGTAGCCGTTATGGTTCTTGATCCGTTCGCTGAAGTACTCGGTGTGGTTATTCAGATCGGTCAACCTGACGGTGGTCCGCTCCTGCTCCAGGTTAGCTAGCGTGATCTCGAGTCGGTCTTCCTCGATGAAGGTGCGGGTGATGAGGGGCTCTACGGTTGCGGCCGTGGCTACGGCGGGAACGGAAGAGGCAAGGACGAAGGCAAAGAGAAGCGATTTCATGGAAAGTCTATTGTGGGATGATGGATTGTAACTGAGGTAGTTACGTTGAATGACGCTAAGGTGGGTGGACCGTTGCATCCCCCACGAATTTTCCCGATAGTCCAAGGGGGAATATCGACGAATCCGGGATTTCATCACCCATTTACCCCATCATACGGCCAAAATGCTACGAATAGCGAGTCGTGCTAGTCCACGTAGCTAGGGTCGTACTCCACCGTGTTCTCTTCCAGTAGATCGACCACTTCGCGCAAGGAAGACTTTTTCCGGTGGTGCTTTTCCTGATTCATTACATACCGGATAAGGTTAGGGAGGGCTTCCTTCGAGTAAGTAAACGCGGCATACCCCCTTTGCCAGCCATTGAATTTTGGAAAAAGACGTTCTTCCCGGATATAGGCGCTGGCTCCCAGTTTGACATCCTTTACCAGATCCGATACGGCGACCGATGGGTGAACCGAGCAAACGATATGTAGATGGTCCTCCACTCCCCCAATCTGATAGGGAAAGCATTTCTTATGCTTGAGAATTCCGCAAATATCTTTGAATAGTAATTCCCGGTTCGGCTTCGTGAGGGTCATCTGCCGGTACTTCGTGGAGAAAACGATCTGGTAGACGGTAGAGAAATAAGCGTTCATACTTTTTTCTGCAAAGGAGGGCGGTGTTACTCTACTGAAGTGAGAGTGGCGTTAATTTTTCCTGCCTTATCACTTATTCGCCCCCCCTACC
>JBASAV010000308.1:0-4155 GCA_049650785.1 Lewinella sp.
GAGCGGAAAGGGGAAAGGAGGTGAGATCCTCCCCACCCACGGCCTCGGCGGCTTTGCGACGTTCGAAAACCGTCACCCCGGTTTGCGGATCTTCCACGTCCTCGGTGATCTCCCCGAAAAATTTCTCCAGGGTATGGGATCCGCCCGCGCTGAGAAATCCCCGCCCGGAGGCGTCCGTATTGATGTAGGCCACGGCTTTTTCCCTGAGCTCTTCTGCGTGCGTTTCCACCCACTCGGTAGAGCCCAACAGGCCGGGTTCTTCCGCGCCCCACGCGGCGTACTTGATCGTGCGTTTCGGACGCATCCCGGCCTGAGCCAGTTCGCCCACCGCACGGGCTTCTTCCATTACCGCTACCATACCGCTGATGGGATCGTTGGCACCGTGGACCCAGGCATCATGGTGGTTACCACGAATCACCCACTCGTCGGGATACTCTTCGCCTTCCAGCGTGGCGATCACGTCATAAGCCGGGGCGAGCTCCCAGTTAAATTCCAATTCCAGGTGCACTTTGGCCGGTCCGGGGCCAATGTGGTAGGTCATAGGCAGTGCACCCCGCCAACTACCAGGAGCTACCGGGCCGCCCAGCGCCCGCAGCAACGGCTCCGCATCGTGGTAGGAGATCGGTAAAACGGGGATCTCGGTCAATCCTTCCGCCTCGGATATTTCTAGCCGTTCGGCGTCTGCTGTGGCTCCGTAACCGGGGGTGAGCGGATCACCGGGTGCGCGCGGCAGGTCCATGACGGCTCCCCGCTGCACGCCATATTCATTTTTGTAGGCCCCGTCCGGGTATGTTTCCCCGCGGTAGTAGCCATCGTCCTCCGGGTCGGAGTACAGGATACACCCGATGGCTCCGTTCTCGGCGGCGACCTTCGGTTTGATGCCGCGCCACGAACCCTGATATTTGGCGATGACGATCTTTCCTTCCACGCTAATGCCCCTTTTCTCCAACTCTTCGTAGTCGGAGGGGATGCCGTAATTAACGAACACTAACTCGGCGGTCACGTCGCCGTCGATGGAGAAGGCATTATAGGGTGGCAGAGCCTCGTCCGTTTGGTCGGTTGCCGGATCACCCTCCACGGGTGGCTCTTCCAACATGGCGGTATAGGTAGTGGGCTCGAGCAGTTCGAGCTTGCGCACCTTGGGAGTGGGAAAGAGAACGTCGAATCGTTCTACCACGACGTCGTAGCCCCAGGACCGGAATTTTTCCGCCATATAATCGACCACCTTCTTATCGTAGGGCGATCCGACGTGGTGGGGGCGGGCGGTCATGTACTGCATCCACTCGTCCAGGTTAGACGGAGTGATCTTCTCATCGTAAGCGGCTTCCATTTCCCGCTGGGCGGCGGCGGATTCCACGGTGAAACCCATCAGTGCATTATCCTGACCGTAGATCGGCAAGGAAAGCAGAGCGATGACAAGCAGGCACGTTGATTTTATGGGGGACATAGTAAGGGATTGAGCTGGAAAAGTAGGCAAAATTCACGGTTGGGGAGCCATCGTACCGCCGTAGTCGGAACATCTGCCGGATGCTTGAAAAATTCTGGTTATGTTTGTTGATACCGGCGCGCCGGAGTCGATCGATCCTCCTTACTCACTACGTACAACCAAGCCAGATGACCCGCCTCCTTCTGCCCCTTCTCCTATTTGCCCTGTTCCAAGCCTGTGGTGACAGCGACTCGACTACCACCGGTGAACGGTCCGACGTCGAACTGCGTGCGCACGCCGACAGCCTCGCCCACCAGACCATCATTATCGACGGGCACGTGGACCTGCCCTATCGACTAAAGGTGAATAATTTCCGCCTGGAGCGGGAAATGCTCGGAATCCCGGTGGAAACGGACGAGGGAGATTTCGATTACGTTCGCGCCGTGGACGGTGGGCTCGATGCCCCCTTCATGTCCATTTATATCCCCGCGGGCCTCCAGGAAGAAGTAGGCGGCTCCCCCGCCCTGGCCGATAGCCTGATCGACATGGTGAAGGGAATCGTGGATGCCCACCCCGACAAGTTCGCGCTCGCCACCAGCCCGGATGACGTCGAACAGAACTTTGCCAACAACATCATGAGCCTGCCCATGGGTATGGAGAATGGTAGCCCCATCGAGGATAAGCTCGAAAGAGTAGAGGAATACTACACCAAGGGTATCCGCTACATTACCCTCACCCACTCCAAGGACAATCTGATCTCTGACTCCAGCTACGATACCACCGCTATCAATGGTGGCCTGAGCCCCTTTGGCGAAGAAGTCGTGCGGGAGATGAACCGCGTCGGCATCATGGTCGATGTCAGTCACATCAGTGATTCCGCCTTCTGGGACGTCATGGAAATTACGGATGTGCCGGTCATCGCCAGTCACTCCTCGGTCCGCTATTTCACGCCAGATTTCGAGCGCAACATGAACGATGAGATGATCGAGCGCCTCGGCGAAAACGGCGGCGTGATACAGATCAACTTCGGCTCTACCTTTTTGGACGGTGCCCTTCGCAGTCGCCAGGACAGTCTGCGGGAGGAATTCATGGCCCGGCTCAACGAGCGCGGCTACGAGAACAACTCCGACGAGGCTGAAGCCATGGCCGACAGTTTCCAGATCGAGAACCCTACCCTCTACTCCGACGTCGAGATGGTCGCCGATCACATCGACCGGGTGGTTGAATTGGCCGGGATCGATCACGTTGGCCTCGGTTCCGATTTCGACGGCGTGGGTGACAGCCTTCCTACTGGACTGAAGGATGTGGCCGATTATCCCAACCTCATCTATACACTACTGAAGCGCGGCTACAGCGACGAGGATATCAAGAAGATCCTTTCCGGCAACGTGCTGCGGGTGTGGCGGGCGGTAGAGGCGGCTTCGTCCGCCCGAGGCTGATGGAGGATACGCCAACCCTCCTCATTCGTCCGTTTGACCCCGTCAGGGACCAGTCTGCCTGGTTCCACCTGAACGAAAGCTGGATCAGCCAATTCTTCACGATGGAAGAAGCGGATTATCGCTTACTACGCGAGCCTGAAAAGCATATTCTGGAGGTAGGAGGCATCATCCTTATCGCGGAGCACGAAGGGAAAGTAGTGGGAACCTGCGCGCTTGTTCCCCTTCAGCATCCAGACTACCAGTATGAGTTGACGAAGATGGCCGTGTCGGTGGAGAACCGTGGGCTCGGTATTGGAAAACGACTGGCTTACGCCGCCCTGGAGGCCGCGAGGGAGAAAGGGGCAACGGGCATCTACCTGGAGAGCCACCGCAAACTGGCTCCCGCCCTGGCGCTGTATCGAAAGTTGGGATTTCGGGACGTGGCCGCGCTGGATAGTGCCTACGCCCGTGCCGATGTACGCATGGCAGTGGTCCTATAGTTTACCCTTTAACCAAGTCGGCTTCCAGTCGGGTCAATAACTTCCTCATCCGCTTCTCCATCGCGGCATAAGGCTCCTCTTCCTTGCCCGTGTACATGAACAGCATATGGCATTGCTGCTTTTCCAGCAAGCATTTTTCCTGCGTCCCCGCCAAAATATCTTTATTCAACCGGTACGCTTCCCGCATGCGGCGTTTAAGCAGATTACGGTCCACCGCTGACTTGAAACGCTTTTTAGGGACCACGAACGTCACCTGGATACCGTAGGGCTCTCCGCACTCCGAATCCAGCCGAAACATGGCCCGAATGGGATAGGCGGCGGCGGAACGGCCCTCCGGGCTGAACAACCGACCGATACTCCGCCGTGATTTAAGTCGCTCCGAGGAATGATGACGCTGTGACATAAGAACGGCAGGTTAGTGGGGTTTTTACTGAACTTGGGACCAGCGCTTCCCGTTAAAATAGAGTAACAAATAAAATAAATATGACCAAGTCACCTAGCAATAACATCAAGAAAGCCGTACTTCAGACGCCCACCGACCTCGAACCTGCCGCGGTAAAGAAAATTACCGAAGCCATCAATCCACTGGTCGCTGACCTGATAGCGCTCTGGGTCAAAACCAAAAATTACCACTGGCACATGTCGGGCCGCCACTTCCGGGACTACCACCGCATGCTTGACGACCAGGGTGAAGAACTGCTGGCCACCGTCGACCCGCTAGCCGAGCGCGTCCGTAAACTCGGTGGTAAGACCATCACCAGCCTTGCCCAGATCGTCAAGTTGACCAACGTCACGGATAATGACGATGCGC
>JBASAV010000309.1:0-3422 GCA_049650785.1 Lewinella sp.
GGTCGGCAGGTGAACGGCGAGGGCTTCTCCGCCGTGGACAATGCCTTTTCTCTGCTCATGCACGCCATTTATGATGGTGATCTGGAGATGACGGTATACCTGCTGGAACGGGTGGATGACCTAAGCCAAACGGATCAGAACGGTTTTACCCCGTTGATGGCCGCCGCGAGTGAAAACCACATCGACGTTGCCAGACTGCTTATCGCACGCGGTGCGAACGTTAATCAGGTACACCGTCATTGGACCGCGCTGATCGAGGCGGCCGATGAGGGTTCGCTGGAAGTAGCCGAGTTGCTCCTGGATAATGGCGCCGCGATCAACATCAACGGTGGACCGCGCCGCAGCGCTATCGCTATGGCCGCCTCCGAGGGGCACCTGGATGTGATGAAGCTGCTGGTCGACCGTGGAGCCCATCTCGGTGAAGGAGCCGGAAAAGTATCCCCCCTCCACATGGCCGCAAACGAAGGTCAGTTAGAGATCGTCCGCTATCTGCTGGGGCAGGGAGTCGAAGTTGATGAACGGGACGAAGGTGGCCGCACCGCCCTGGCCTACGCCGCATCGGAGGGGCAAAGTGATGTGGTGCGACTGTTGATAGACGCCGGTGCCGATCCGGAAATCACCGACTGGGAGGGCCGCCCGGCTACCCTGTATGCCACTGGTGATGACGATTTCGAGCGTGTATTAGAAATCACCCAGCGGATGGGAGATGACGCTGTGGAGCGACTCGTCAATACGCCGGAAATTTTGGTCGGGCCCGCCGGCGAGGGAGACCTCTTCACGCTCCAGGCCATGTTGGAAGGTCTGAATATGAATATTAACCTTGCCGATGGCAGTGGCAACACCGCGCTGTCCGTAGCCGCGCGGGAAGGCCACCTCGAAATAGTGAAATACCTGCTCGATAATGGGGCTGATGTGCAGGGAAGCGGGACCACCTGCTCCCCGCTCTTCCAGGCCGCCCGAGAAAATGTGGTGGACGTTGTTACGTTGCTGGCTTCGCGCGGCGGTGAACTCGAAAACGGCTGCGACTACCGCGACATCAGTATGTCCGAACGCCGGACTATCAGCGACTACGCCGGCTCCACCCCGCTGTTCGCAGCGATCGAGGAAAACAGCCCGGCGACCACGGAAGCCCTGCTTGCACTGGGCGCAGACCCGAATACCGAAATCGGCAAAACCAGCTACCTCATACCGGAACGCATGGACTGGCAGCACGTGAACCGGCTAGAAACCGACGAACTGGACAGTCGCTACGAGCTCAGGTACCGGACCCGGAAATGGACTCCCCTGCTCGAAGCCGTGGAAACCGGCGAGCGACGCCTCGTCCGGCTACTGCTGGAAAACGGTGCTAACTCCGACCACCAGACCGAGGATGGTATGACCCCCCTCGACCTGGCTAAACGTCTTGGCTACGCGGATATCGTAGCGCTGCTTAATAAATAGTACAGATACGCCGGATCCCGGCACCCAAACTTCCCAAAGATGAGAATGCTCCTATTGCTGGGGTTGCTGGCATTCGCCGGCAGCCTATTAGCCACCCCTATGTTTACCCTCGACCACCCGGTATCGGGCACGGTCACCGACGCCGCCACCGGCAGAGGGCTCGAATACGCTACGGTTTCCGCCTACGACCCGGACACGGTCCTGCTGGACGGTACAGTAACGGATGCCGCCGGCACCTTCCAACTCCAACTACCCACAGGTGAATACCTGCTCCGCATTGAATTTCTGGGGTACGCGGTCCACGACCTGGCGGTAAGCGTGAATGGAAAGACGACCCTGGATAACATTCAGCTCACCACTGCCGATGTCAGCCTGGACGCCGTGGAAGTGATTGCCGAGCGAAGCCGCATGCAGTTGGGCCTGGATAAGAAGACCTTTGAAGTCGGTCAGGATGTGCTGAGTCGGGGCGGATCGGCCAATCAGCTGTTGGACCAACTACCTTCCGTGACCGTTAGTCCGGAGGGAGCAATAAGCCTGCGTGGTAACGCGGGAGTGAAGGTGCTCATCAACGGTCGCCCGTCCGCCCTGGCGGATAACAACGCCCTGGAGAGCATCCCCGCCGAAAGCATCGAGCGGGTGGAGATCATCACCAGTCCCTCGGCCCGCTACGAAGCGGCGGGTACGGCGGGTATCATCAACATCATTCTGAAAAAGGACGGGCAGCGGGGCTACGGCGGCACCGTCAGCCTTAGCACCGGCTTCCCGGCCGACCATCGCCTGAACGGGAATATCAACTGGCGTCGCGAGAAATTCACCGCCTTCCTGACGGCCGGTGGTCGGTACAGCAATTACCGCGGCACCGACAATTACTACCGCGAGAGCACGCTGAACGGACAAACCTACACCCTTGACCGACGCATGGATCAGGACCGCAACGACGTAGCCGCCAACGCCTACGCCGGTCTGGATTACCGGATGACGGAGCGGGCCACGTTGTCTGGCAGCTACTCCCTATACTGGATGATCAACGACGACGAGTCGGTCACCGATTTCAGCTACGGCGGAACCGTGCCGGCGTTCGCCCGCGACTGGCAGCAGCGCATTGACTACCGCGAGCCGGGGCTCTACCAGCAGCTGGATCTGACCTACCAGCAAGACTTAGGTGATGGTTCCAGCCTGACGGCTTACCTGAAGAACGACCTGTGGGACGAGGACGAGGTGGAGCAATCAAGCTTTCTGGAGCTTCAACCCGCAGCGGGTCGAGTACTCGATTTCACGACCAACAGCCGGGAGGGGAGTCGCGATCATCTTCTTCAGCTGGATTACCTCCGACCGATGGGGGAGGGCCGCAAGCTCGAGGCCGGACTACGCGGCGAGACGCGCGTTATCGTGGCCGATTACCTGGCCACGGACTTCCTGACCCAGAAGCCCACGGTATTGCCCGGCTTCGACAACCGGTTGGACTACTTCGAGCGCATCGGTTCCGCCTACGTACAGTACAGCTACGAAGGCGATAAGCTGGGCTACCAACTAGGTCTGCGGAATGAATTCACCCTGGTGAGAACGGAGAACCGGTCGGAGCAGGTCGAGGATATCCGTAAGCCCTACAACCGGCTGTTCCCTACGGCCAACGTGTCTTACTCCTTCCGGGAGGGCTTGCGTATGCAGGCGAGCTATACCAAGCGGATTCAGCGTCCCGGCTTTTGGCAGTTGAATCCCTTCATGTCGCTGTCCGACCCCAACTCCTTATTCATCGGCAATCCCGATCTGGACCCGGCCTATACCGACCGGGTGGAAGTGAACTTGCTGCGGCAATCAGAGAAGCTGACGCTCAACCCCGCCGTGTACATCAGCCGGACGACTGATTTCTTTCAATTCGTGATCGATTACCGCGACAGCAACGTGTTCGGTCTGGAGGACGGTACCATCCTTTTCCGTCCGGTCAACCTGGAGTCCGACGACCGCCTCGGCCTGGAACTGAC
>JBASAV010000310.1:0-3111 GCA_049650785.1 Lewinella sp.
AGGTTAGGCTTTAACTTCGGTTTGGTCGGGTGGAGGGGGCAAGGGAGTGAGAAGATCCAGGACACCCGATATGGCAAACACCGGTCTTATGACAGTACGTGAAAGGAACGGGAGAAAAATTGCGCTATGCAGGAGCTGAAAATGCTTTCTATCCTGCGCTCCGCCGCAACCCCTCTAACAGACTAAAGAACTAAAACTACCCTTCCAGGTACTTAGCCACCATTTCCTGTACCACGTCCTTGAGGTACATCTTGCGTTCTTTCGCTTCCTCTTTCAGGTTCAGCAGGTGATCCTTATTGAAAACGAGGGTGACGCGTTTGGTTTCGGGCTTGGCGGGCTCGTCCGGTTCCCGATCGGGGTCGTCCTGTACGGTGCTGCGGATCAGGTAATCCAATCCACTGCGACGGCGGCTCCGGCTGCGACGATTATCGTCACTGATGAAGACGTCGAGGTTCTTGGTGAAATTCTTGCTGGTGATCTTCTTCTTGGCCTTCTTGGTTCGCACCGGTACGTCCACGTCCACCACTTCCTCCGAAACGGCCATGGGGTCGTCGCCGATGAGGTAGTCATTATCCTCAAAGAGTCCGGATAGATTGTCGGTAAAGCGTTTCTTGGCCATCTCGGGTTGCTTAGCGGGGGGTCGTTGCGGGTTGCTCCTTCTTGCGGGGCCGGGTATGGATCGGATTATCCGTCCTTTCAATGATCTCCTTACATACCTTAAGGTAGTCCTTGGCACCATGGCTGCTGGCGCTGTAGGTGAAGATATCTTGTCCCTGCGAGGGGGCTTCCGCTAAGGAAACGTTATTCCGCACATAAGTTTCGAATACGAGCGGGCCGAAGTACTTTTTGATGGTTTCCACGACATCGCGGTTCAGCACCTTACGCTGGTCATACATCGTAGCCAGTACGCCGCTAATGTGCAGTTCCTTATTCAGGCGAAGTTTGACCTTTTGGATGACCTGCTTGATCTTGGCCAGTCCCTGCATGGCCAGGAGTTCCGTCTGCAGCGGGATGATCACCTGCTGGCTACTGGTCAGGGCGTTGAGGGTGAGGAGGCCCAGACTCGGCGGGCAGTCGATGATGATGAAATCGTAATCCTCATCCACACCGGCGAAAAGCTCGCGGAGGATGAATTCCCGACCGGCTTCGTTCACCAGTTCCATCTCCGCGCTGGACAGATCCAGGCTGGACGTAACCACGTGAAAACCGGTTTTGACCTCGAAGGGGACCAGATCGGATTCGCCCATCATACTCTCGTAGATGGTCACGGGTTGCCGGGGAATACCCAGGCTCAGCGTGAGATTGGCCTGTGGGTCCAGGTCCACGAGTAATACCCGTTTTCCTAGTTCTACAAGTCCGGCTCCGATGTTGATGGCGCTGGTCGTTTTTCCAACCCCGCCTTTATGGTTCAGTAAGCTTAATACAGTTGCCATGCAAGGTGCTTGGTGTCCGGCGAAGGTAGTGAATATTTCAATGGGTTGGGCGCCGGCGCGCTGGAAGGTGATTTGCCGACAAGCCGTTCCACATTGCCACACCGCATGCCCCTTACGGCGTTTACTATCGTCCGGTATTCCGGTTAGGCGCAAAGGTTATCTTGGGTAGCATAATCCCCGATGAGCCGCTTGCACTACTCCGTTGATACCTTCCGGTACTACTAATCCGCAGGGGCCGGTCAGACCCTCGGAGAGCGGCACTGTCCATCGCGGGCTAGATTTTGCAGGCCGTCAGTGACATTGGAGAATATGTACATACTCTACATATATCACAAAAATTATATGAATATATTTATATATACAACACTCTGACTAGTAGTTCCAAAAAATATAAATTATCCGAAATATTAATCATGAGTTCATAAAATGCTAACTACTAGCCCTTTGTGAAAGCGATATGCCCCTCAGTAGGAAACGCATAGTAGATAAATTTATGTAGTAATAGGACATTAATTTCCGGACTAAAAGTTTGTTTTATTTAGAAGGTGTAACTTACTTTTATCAGCAGATTAGCTTACTACGCCCACCAGCGTTATAGCGCCGATTTCAGAATTACACCTTTCTCTCTTGTGAAAATTAGATCTAACCCCAGAGGTCAGGGCAGTTGATCCTCTTGTTCTACTGCCTGCTTTCCCTGCTCGCCCTCTTACCAGGGTGTTTTGCTCACGACGATCCGTCTTCACGAGACAATCTTCCGGAAAGTATTCCCATCCAAACCGTGGATCTTCACGAACAAGCCAGTCTGTTAGGCGACCGGATGTTCCGTGATTCCCGAATGGGTTTGTCGATACCGACATTACCCGTTCGGTGAAGTTGGAAGCTCGGTACTGCCACATATTTGTCGATCGGGTCATTATCGAATGCGGGGAGCGGGCGGTTAGAGCCGTACCGTAACCGACAGGTTGAAGATGGTGCCGAGCTGACTGAAGTGGTAGCCATCGTAGGTCATCTGCGAATACCGCTGGTTAAAGGTGATGAGGTTTGACTGGTTCATCAGAAACGGCTCGTCGGTCAGTAGGTCCTCCGCACCCGGGTCAGCTTTAAATTCCCACTCCGGCAGTACGTCGAAAATATTGTTCACGTTCAGCGCGGCCAGGACGTTTTCCGTGATGGGGTAGGTAAGCGCGAGATCGGTGACCACCTTCGGTTGGAACTCGGTGTATAGCCGGGAGTCCAGGCCCTGCTGCCGGAAGGTGGTCGGACCGAAGAGGGTGTTATTGAGCGACAGGCCGAGTTTATTCAATCGGTAATCGATGCCGAAGATTGCTTTGTACTCGGGGCGGGAGGTAAAGAACAGGGCTTCCTGGGTGGGGTTACTCACGGTCTGCCCGGCGGCCTCTACGAGTTCGGGATTATTGACTTCCCCCTCGCGTTCGTTCTGGAGGGTGTAGTTGCCTGACAGGTTCAGGTCGATCGATTGGCCGCCGATGGGCAGGTCGCGGTAGCTGGCCACGAAGTCGATCCCGGAAGTGCGGGTATCCAGCGCATTCACGAAGAAGCTGAGGTCGGACAGGTTATTGGTGGTCAGGATGTCGTCCAGCGCGGTGTCGCCGGCGTCGGTGGCGCCGATCTCCGTGCTGAGGATGACACGGTCCTTTAGCGCGATGTTGTAGTAATC
>JBASAV010000311.1:0-3977 GCA_049650785.1 Lewinella sp.
CATCTACCTGGCTGGATGTCGAGCAAGTGCGGAAGGATGGCGACCTGGAAGTATTTGGAGATGACGGGCGTTTACTTTTCCTCCATCAGGATTTTCGCACGTTCCTGCGGGACATCATCGACGACGAGGGGTACATCACATACCACTACGCTCCCGACTTCGAGCGCTTCACCGACGTCTTCCACTTTGCCGCTATCGTCGGTGGACGCTCGACGATCGAAGGCGATCCGATGAAGGTGGCCCTGGACCTCAGCATCGACGCCGAGTTCTTCTACTGGATCACCCGGCACAAGCCGGACCGCACGCTCTACCCCTCCAGCAGCGCGGCCTACCCCATCGACCTGCAAACGGAAGGCGACGCCATCGCTCTAGCAGAGTCGGATATCAATTTCAAGAAGATGGGGGAGCCGGACATGACTTATGGTTGGTCCAAGCTCACCGGCGAGTTCCTGGCCAAAACCGCGGCGGAGCACTACGATCTAAGCGTGACGTGCATCCGCCCTTTCTCCGGCTACGGCGAAGATCAGGACCATACCTACCCTATCCCGGCCATCGCCCAACGAATCGCCAACCGGGAGGATCCCGTTGAGGTCTGGGGCACCGGTCGCCAGGGGCGAGATTTCGTCCACATCGACGACGTCCTCGACTGCATCTTCTGGGCCATGGACCGCGTCACCGACGGCTCCGCCATCAACATCGGCCGCGGTGAGCTCCTCTCCTTCATCGACATCATCAAAACCATGTGCGACATCGAAGGCTACAACCCCGAGATCAAGCAACTCCTCGACAAACCGGTAGGTGTCTTCAGCCGCTACTCCAATATGGACAAAGTCCACGATATGGGCTGGCGGGCTAGTATCTCCGTTCGGGAGGGGATGCGGCGGGTTTTGGAGGCGCAGAAGGGATAAGGGGTGAATGGTTGAATTACTGAAGGGCTGAATAGGTGTTTCAATGGCCACCTTTTTCAAAATCAGCTAATTTGGTTCCATGGAATGGGACTTGGAAGAACTTTACAGCAATGGCATTTTTGAACCCGAAGCATCGGATTCGCGTAAAGGGCTATTTGAGCCACCCTCTACTTATGGTACGGACGAACGAAATGCATTCGCAAAACGAATGCGGGATCGGACCAAGAAAATAGCGGTAGAACTTATAAATTTTGTGGAGCGCACGCCGGCCTCGCCGGCCTTCAACGTGATCCGGTATCAGCTACTCAAGAGTGGGACATCTACGGCAGCTAACTACCGCGCAGTCTGTCGGGCCCGCTCTCGCAAAGAATTCTTCGCGAAGATGTCGATCGTAGTCGAAGAAGCAGACGAGACGGTATTTTGGCTCGAAAGCCTCAACGAAAGCGTGCTGAAAGCAGACCGCACAGAGCTGAAACGCATAGGTACGGAGTATTACGAATTGCTAAAAATCTTTGCAAAAGCCAGGAAAAATGCCAAACCATAGACAGGTACCGGAGGCGCCAACTATTGCACGTGCAATGACGTCAGCAATTCAAAAATAACGCCCTTCAGCCCTTCCTGAGCCGTCAAGCAGTACCGCCCAATTCAGTTATTCAACAATTCAACAATTCTCCCATTGAAGGTAATCTGCTACGGCCCAGGCCCCAAGTTCAAAGGCGGCATTTCCAACTACAATACTTCGCTGGCCAAGGCGCTGGACCGGCGGGGCGACTGCGAGGTGCACATCGTGAGTTGGACGCAGCAGTACCCGGCCATCATCCCGCGGGAGTTCGTGGACAAGACGAGCAAGGTGGATTTACTGGAGGGGACGGATGTCAAGGTCCATTACCTGACCAACTACAACAACCCGCTGAGCTGGCAGGAAACCTACCGGAAGATCGTGGAGCTGAAGCCCGACAAGGTCATCTTTCAGTGGGCCATCGCCATCCAGGGCCTACCAATGGGGTACATCGCGCGGAAGCTCAAAAAGCACGCCGAGATCGAGGTGATCTTCGACCTGCATTTTGTCATTCAGAAAGAAAGCAGCAGTCTGGATAAGCGTTTCACCGCCTACGGCATCACCCCCGCGGATACCTTCATTGCCCACGCTTACAAAACCGTGGAGGAACTTAAAGAACTCTTCCCCGCACGGAACTTCGCGGTCAACGAGTCAGGCGAACGCAGCTTAGCGAAGCAGGCGGGCGGCGGCGCGCAGGAGAAAAGATCCACCCCGGTCATCAAGCTTTATCATCCGATATACGACCTCTTCGCCCCGCAGGCTAATTTTGATGTGGCGAGGTTTAAGCAGGAGAACGGCTTACGCGAGCACGTCTTTCTCTTCTTCGGCTTCATCCGTAAATACAAAGGCCTGCATAATGTCATTCGCTCCTTTGCCGAATTAGCCAACCGGCGGGATGATGTAAGTCTCATCGTCTGCGGTGAATCTTTCTGGGATACCCTGAAGTCCGATAAATTTACCACCAAGCTGAAGAACGCCACCTTCGGGCTGGCTAAAAAAGTGTTTCTCAAGAAGGCCGACGACGAACGCGAATACCGACCCCTCGAACTCATCGACGAACTGGATATTCGCGACCGGGTAATGGTCAAGAACGAATTCGTCGCCAACGAGGAAGTCCACAAATACTTCCAGGCCAGCGACGCCGTGGTACTATTCTACGAATACGCTACACCGTCCGGCGTGGAAAGCATCAGCTACAACTTCCAACTACCGGCCGTGGCCACCAAGGTCGGTCACTTTCCCGAAACTATTCAGGATGGGTACAACGGCTACCTCGCCGATCCCGATAGCGTAGCCGATATGGCCCGCCAGATGGAGCGGATGATCGACCAGCCCATCCCCCGCGAAAACGTCCACGAAACCACGAAGGAAATGAGCTGGAACAACTACGCCGCCGCGATAGTACAACGTGGTCTCCGACCGCGACAGTAAGAGGCGGTCTCCGACCGCGACGGTAAGAGGCGGTCTCCGACCGCGAAGTTCGAAGCAGTCTCCGACTGCGAATAAGCGACGAAGTCGCCACGAACCCGCTCCATCCCCCCTTTCTAATTACAAGTACTCAACTGATTAGCACACTAATGTTCAGGCGCCAGCCAATCGCGATAGATACTACCTTCATCAATCACAACCTCCACATACGCCATCACCCGCAGCAGGAGAGAATGACCCCCTTCACCGGCTTAAATAAAGCGTAAATAGTTCACCGGTCCGCATGCGGAGAACTATAAAGACAAGACCACCGTAACGGGTGGCGACCCCTAATTATCGGGGCTCGGCCCAGAGCGTTCCGGTGCTGAAAGATTCGGTACTCACCTTGAGCCACCCACCGTCAACTTCGTCGATGCTATAGGCAAAGAAGCTTTTTTCGGCTGCTATTGGGGGGACGAAAGTCAGGCTACCTAAGCGGTGCCCATCTCTCGCTAAGCAAAGGCTCATTAGGGGTACCCGAAACGTAAAGGGTACAGTCGTTCACGGAATAGTCGCAATCCGGGTTGGACGTTTGCGCCTGTCCGCTGGTCAAGGTGAGTACTCAGTAGGACAGCGTGAGGAGTAGGGTTGATGGTTGTTTCATAGTGTTACCTTGTTGCGCGGCCGGAGGCCGCATTGTGCTTGCGCTGCCGGAGGCAGCGTTGTACTGGCGCGGCCGGAGGCAGCCTCCTACTTTGCGGGGGCCTCGTACTGCCGCTCCCCGGCCACGTAAGTCATTATCACCTCCGTATCGAGTATCTGCTCCTCGGCGCAGTCCCGCAAATTATTTGATAGCATGACGAAGTCCGCCTGCATCCCCGTTGCGAGCGTACCCCGCACGTCCTCCTGAAAGGCAGCGTAAGCGGGGGCGGCGGTGTAGCTATGCAGCGCCTCCTCCCGGGTCATTGACTGCTCGGGGAAGAAAGTAGCCTTCCCATCGGCGCGTTTTCGGGTGACGGAGGCGTAGAAGGACTCGATGGGGTCGACATCCTCTACTGGGGCGTCGGTTCCGTTGGTAACGATGGCACCGGCGTCGAGTAGAC
>JBASAV010000312.1:0-5674 GCA_049650785.1 Lewinella sp.
GGGTGTACGACGGTATTTTCCAGACGCAGGCCGAGGTGGACGAGGCCGCCTTCCAGAACGACAATACCGCCCCGGGCGACATCCGCTACGCGGACCTGAACGGGGATAACATCATCGACGAAGCGGATCGCGACTACCTCGGGCAGGGAAACCCGACCTACTTCTACGGAATCAACCTGGTGGCCAATTACGCCAACTTCGACTTCACCGTCTTCGGGCAGGGCAGCGGGGGCAACCTGATCAACAGCAACCTGTACCGTGGCCTCATGGTCACCTCCGGCTACACGAACTGGCACACCGATATCCTGGACCGGTGGACGCCGCAGAATACGAATACCGAGGTACCCCGCGTGGTATGGAACGACCCGAATAATAATCAACGCGACAGCGATCGTCCGGGCTGGTTGCAGGACGGGTCCTACTTCCGCATCAATACGGTTTCCCTGGGCTACACCTTCCGCGGTGGCATCCTCGGACGTATCAACATGCAGAGTGCCCGCCTTTACGCGACCATGCAGAACGTGTACACCTTCTCCGCTTACAAGGGGTACAACCCCGACTTCCAGGCCGGCATTCTCAACCCCGGTTTCGACTTCGGCACCTTCCCCCGCCCCCGGACCACCATGGTGGGCGTACAAATCCAATTCTAAAAATCATGAAGAACCGCATCCTATACTTTCTCATGGCCGTCGGCGTACTCGCCGGCACCTTTGGCTGTGACGACGAACTTGATATCGTCGATCCCAACCGCCTGTCCTCGGCGCAGTTCTACGCGAACTCCGACCAGGCGATCGCCGCCGTGGACGCCATTTACAACACCCTGATCATCGACGGACTGTACCAGCGGATGACGCCGGTGTACAACGACGGCCGGGGGGATGAAGTCGCGAGCCGCAGCCCGTGGGTCTTTTTCACCGGGATCAGCTCCTTCACGCTGCCCCCGACGATCGGCGACCTGGATATTTTCTGGCACGGTCACTACATCCTCATCGGCCGGGCGAACCAGGCGCTCGAAAATGTCCCCGGTGTGGAAGGGATGGACGAGGATCTACGGGAGCGTCTGCTCGGGCAGGCTTATTTCCTGCGTGCCCTTGCCTACTTCAAGCTGACGAATACCCACGGGAACGTCCCGATTATTCTTCGTACCCCGCAGGGAGGCGACGACTTTTACCCCAGCAATCAGGACGTTACCTGGGAAGACGTTTACGCCTAGGTGAAGGAAGATCTCCGGAATGCTAATTCCAGGTTGCCCCCCGACTACGATAACGTATCCGGTCCGGATGCCGGACAGGAAGGGCGCGCCACGCTGGGGGCTGCTAATTCCCTGCTCGGTATGGTCTATCTGTACGAAGGCAACTACACGGAGGCCCTACCGTACTTCCGCACCGTGATCGAGTCGGGTGAGTACGCCCTGGCGGAAAACTACGCCGACCTCTTTAGCCAGGATCCCGGTGTGGAGGCCGCTAACCCGGGTAAGATCTTCTGGGCGGACTTTACTACCAGCGCCGCGGCCGAGCTGAATTGGGGTGGCGATCCCAACGTCAACTGGCGGCAGTTTCTCGCGATTACCCCGACCTACTCGGTGGGTGATTTTTATGATTTCTTCCCAACCCGCTTCGTTTACGAGGAGATGCGGAAGGAGCGGACCGTCGACGGTAAGCTGGACCCCCGCTACCACAGCACCATCCTCTCCTACGAACCCGATGAGGGCTATACGACCGCCTACGGCCAGGATTGGCTCGAACGCGGCTTTGCGGAGGACGCTTACTACATTAAGAAGTACACCAATGCAGTCGACGGAACGGACGCCTTCACTTCCGGTATCGATTACCACATCATTCGCTACGCCGACGTACTGCTGATGTACGCCGAATGCCTGGCCAATACCGGCAACGTCGCCGAGGCCGCCGGTTTCGTGCAGCAGGTTCGCGACCGGGCAAACCTTCCCGACCGGGCGGACGAATTCGCCGGCTTCTCACTGGATCAGTTCATGGATCAACTCGAGCACGAGCGGATCATGGAACTGGCCATTGAGGGCAAACGCTGGTGGGACATCCGTCGCTGGGGTAAGCTCGAAAGCGAACTCAGCGTACTCCAATCGCACGATTCGGATTTCGATACCTATACCTCCGACTGGCGGGTCATACCCATCCCCCAGGCGGAGCTGGATCGCAACCAGAATCTCGTGGGCAACTCCGCGAACTAGCAGGGTAGCCCCCCCGTCCGGCACAACTTACCCGCAATCAATCAATACCCAGGAGGCGACCGGAACGTATCGCCTTCTAACAACCGACGACATGACTCGATCATCTTTCCCCATCCTGCTGCTTGCGTGTCTATTCGCTTTGGCCTGCGAAAAGGAAAGCGAGGTCATCACCCCCAATCCGCCGACACCTCCGACGCCAGATCCTCCGGCTGCCGATACGACTTCGCTGGACGACGGGCCGATCGACTTTTCCGCCTTCTCCGATACCTACGGGGAGCTGGCTTCACCCGATCGTACGCGTGACTGGCGGCACTACAATGTCCACGATCCGTCCTATTTGGTAGACGACGAATTTACCTGGTGCTATAACACGGACGTTGCCTTCGGGCACGATATCCGGCCGGGGATTCAAATTCGCCGCAGTATCAACCTGGTGGAGTGGGAATTTGTCGGTTGGGCCTTTCCCGGATTGCCCGCCCGGGGAGAAAACTTCATCCGCCGGAACGGGGGCACGCCCTTCGCAGGTCTCTGGGCCCCGTACATCATGAAGGTGGACAACGAGTACCGGCTATACTATTCGTTGTCTTCTCCCACGCCACGCCTTAGTGTTATCGGACTGGCCACCTCGGACCGACCCCAGGGCCCTTTCATCGAACAGGACCTGGTCGTTACCTCCCTGGACGATGCCACCCGACAGACCAATGCCATCGACCCGTCGGTGGTCATCGCCCACGACGGCAGCCACTGGATGTATTACGGATCGGCCTGGGATGGCATCTACAAACTGGAACTGGACCCGGAGACCGGCCTGGCCAAACGGACCAACGATAAAGGTACCCGGGTAGCCCAGCGGGGCTCGACCGGTAACCGGATAAACGGCAATATCGAAGGACCGGAGGTGATCTACCACCCCGAGTTCGATCAGTACTACCTGTTTATAGCCTACGACTGGCTCGAAACGAAATACAACGTACGCGTCGGGCGGTCCGACAACGCAACCGGGCCCTTCTTCGATTTTCAGGGCCGCGATATGAACGAAGAGGTCGACGATCTCCCCATGATCATCGCACCCTATCGCTTCGCCGGCCACGGCGGGTGGCAGGGCGTTTCCCACCCCGGCGTCTTCGAAAAGAACGATACCTTCTATATCGGTCACCAGGGCCGGCCGGACGTCAACCCCTACTATATGGTCATGCACCTCCGACAACTATTCTGGACGGAGGACGGCTGGCCGCTGGTCAGCCCCGAGCGGTACGCCGCCGAAGCCGAACGCCCCGTCGGGCAAGCTGAGATCGCCGGCAGCTGGGAGATCATTCGCTTTGACTACGAAGTGGTGCCCGGCTATGCCGAGGAGCAGGTCTCCCCCGGTTACGTTAGTGCCGAAATAGTCCGACTGGAGAGCGACAGATCCGTGACGGGTGGCTTATCCGGTACCTGGTCGTACAGCGCTCCCTGGCTGACCCTTTCCGCCGACGGCAACACCTGGTCCACGCGCGTGGAACGGGGCCGGGACTGGGAAAACGAAATCGCAGAAACCATCCTCCTTACCGGTCTCCAGGACAATGGCTACGCTGTTTGGGGAAAAAAGACCGGATCGTAATGTACCGACCACCTTACCGCCCGCGGCAACGGACCTCTACCGGCTTTGTGACGAAAAGCTCCTTTGTCTCCGCTGCCTTACCGCATGCATTGCATCTTTACGGGTATATATGGGGGCTACTCGCTGCTGATGGGCGGCGGGGCGCAGGTATACAGCCATTCCCCTTCGGACAGCATACATTACGAAAAAACAGAACAGACATGAAATTATTCTTTATCGCTTTGACCCTATTCTGCGGGCTGGCGACTACTAACGCGCAAACGGTCGCCATCTCCGTTGACGCCGATGGAGACAGTACCGTTATCAGCCGCCACATCTACGGCCACTTCGCCGAACATCTCGGACGCAACATTTACGGCGGCTTCTACGTCGGCGACACCAGCGACATCCCGAACCGCGAAGGCATCCGTACGGATGTGGTCGAGGCGCTGAAGGAGATCCAGATCCCGAACCTCCGTTGGCCGGGCGGTTGCTTCGCCGATACCTACCACTGGATGGACGGCATCGGACCCGTAGAGGACCGCCCCTCCATCCTCAACGTCTGGTGGGGTAACGTGAAGGAAGACAACAGCTTCGGCACGCACAACTTCCTTAACCTGTGCGAGATGCTCGACGCGGAGCCCTACCTGTCGGCCAACGTAGGGAGCGGAACGCCGCAGGAGCTTACCGATTGGATCAAATACACCACCCACCCCGCCGGCTCCAGCCCGATGCCCGACCTGCGGGCCGAGAACGGTCGCGAGGAACCGTGGGAGGTCAAGTACTGGGGCGTCGGCAACGAGGCCTGGGGCTGCGGAGGTAACATGCGCCCCGAGTACTACGCCGACCTCTACCGTCGCTTCGCCACCTTCATGACCGGATGGCAGAACAACGATCTGTACCGTATCGCTTCGGGTGCCAGCAGCGGCGACAACGAATGGACGGAGGTGCTGATGCAGAACATCCCGAAGAACCTCATCGAGGCCATCGCCCTGCACCACTACGCAGTGATCGACTGGGCAGATAAGGGGCCTGCTGCGGACTTCACCGAGAACCAGTACTTCATCACCATGAAGGAAGCCCTCCATATGGAAGAACTCATCCAGGAGCACGTGGCCATCATGGACAAGTACGATCCAAATAAGCGCGTCGATCTCCTGGTAGACGAGTGGGGCGGTTGGTACGACGTGGAGCCCGGCACAAATCCGGGTTTCCTGTACCAGCAGAACACCATGCGTGACGCCATGCTGGCCGGTGCCACCCTCAATATCTTCAATAACCACGCCGACCGGGTCAAGATGGCTAATATCGCCCAGGCTATCAACGTGCTCCAGGCGGTGATCCTCACCGACGAAGAGAAGATGCTGCTCACCCCTACCTACCACGTCTTCCGCATGTACGTGCCCCACCACGACGCGCAGCTGCTTCCCCTGTCCTTCGAATCACCCATGTACACCTACGAAGGCGAAAGCCTTCCGGCCATTTCCGCCTCGGCATCCCGTGACGAAGAGGGCAAGGTCCACTTCTCGCTGGTCAACATCGACAGCCAGCAGTCGCACGAGATCGAGCTGGACATAGCCGCCCTCGAAATGACCGGCATCAGCGGCGAGATCCTTACCGCGGAGACGCTGCAGGAGCATAACACCTTCGAAAATCCCGACCAGGTAACGCCGACAAACTTTGACGGCGCGGAAATGACTGATGGCAAGCTTCGCCTGACCATCCCTCCCTTTTCCCTGGTCGTCCTAGAAGGAACGAAGTAATGAATACCCAACGACAGCTTAGTGGTACCGGCGTATGGAAGGTTGGTCTATCGGTAGCACTGATGCTGCTGCTTACCGGAACCCTGACCGCGCAAACCTCGGATATCTCCGTACACGACCCGGTAG
>JBASAV010000313.1:0-3560 GCA_049650785.1 Lewinella sp.
GGATAGGTCCCGCCGCTAAGCGCCTTGCCTAGTATGAGCACGTCCGGCCGCGTGTAGGTCGCCTGCCGCTCGCAGTGGCCGGCACAGCTACAATCCCCACACACCCGTAGCAGGGCGCCGGTTCGACCGATGCCGGTCTGGATCTCATCGGCAATGAAGAGGACGTTATTATCCCGGCAGGCCTGCGCTACTTGCGGGATGTAATTGTCGTCGGGTACGAACACACCGGCCTCACCCTGGATCGGCTCTACCAGCACACCGGCGATGGTAGCCGGGTCCTTCGCCAGTTGATTCCTAAGTGCTTCGATGTCTCCGTAGGGAATCGCCTCGAACCCCGGCGTGTACGGACCGAAATTGCCGCGCGCATTCGGATCGGAACTGAAACTGATAATGGTGGTCGTGCGCCCGTGAAAATTCTGTCCGCAAACGATGATGCGTGCCTGATCCGTGGGTATACCCTTTACTTCGTATCCCCACTTCCGACAGATCTTAATGGCGGTTTCCACGGCTTCCGCGCCGGTATTCATCGGAAGGACCTTATCGAACTGAAAGTAGTCGGTCAGATACTTCTCGTAGGGTCCCAACTGGTCGTTGTGGAATGCGCGACTGGTGAGCGTAAGGCGCTCCGTTTGCGCTTGCATGACGGAGACGATCCGGGGATGGCAGTGCCCCTGGTTGACGGCCGAATAGGCCGAAAGAAAGTCGAAGTATTGTTTCCCATCGGTGTCAAACACGTAGGCACCCCGGCCTTCACTGAGTACCACCGGAAGGGGGTGGTAATTGTGGGCGCCGTGCCGGTCCTCCAGATCGATGTATTCCTTTGCGGTCATAAGCGGTATTTGGTGCGAAGGTAGAATATTACCATCCGCCAGCGCCGCCGCCGCCAACACCGCCGCCCACGGATCCACCGCCCGCCGAAGCCGAGGACGACGTGCCCGGCGGGGTACTGCTGGTGCCGACCACCCGATTAAAATTATCGTTAAACCTATGGGCCTGGAAAGCTCCGGCACCGCTCATCCATACCGGATTGTAATGCTCCTGACTTAGCAGATCACCAAAGTAGTCCGACCACTTCGTATTTATCCCCAGTGCGATGGCGTAGGGCAAGAGGTCCTCGTAGTGCTTCTTGTCCATGCCCGGAGCGTTTAAAAGCCGTTTGCGCTTCTCCTCCGACAATCCCAGGTATTCACGCAGGGCATCTAATTCGGCTCTCACGCTGACCAGTTCAGCCGAGGGCTTGCGGATGAGCCAGGCATACAGAAACATGCCTACCCCACCAAAAACGAGGTAGACCACCAGGGCCGGCAAGGCGTACCCCGTTGTGTCCATTTTCACTAAAAGGATCGCCGGGATGAGCGCCAGCATGAAGATGCCGACCAGGGGAAGAATCCGCCACCCATTGGTCTTGATGCTACGCCTGTCCTGGTAGGTCTCCTTGACCCGTTCACCGTGCTTTTTAGCAATTTCGCGAAACCGCTTATCGTACTTCTCCTCCAATCGCACTTCCGGCCCGTTGGCGAAAAGCTCTTCGTAGACCAGCAACTGTTCGGGAGCCAGGGCCGAAATTGGAGGCGGATCCTCCGTAGCCCGTAAGCAGTAGGTGTAGTCCGTAGAAAACACACCGGCGTCCTCCTCCTCCTCGATACGCAAATAGCCGCGGGTAGCCAGGTAGAGAATAGTAGCGGTATAGGTGGCCGCTGTATTGGTTTCAAAAGTTGAATGCAGATAACCCGTGGCAGCCGGCGTCAGCCCATCGGGGGCCGAATAAACCCGACCGACATGCGGTTTCGCGGGGTCAACACCAAACTTTCGCCAGCTCTGATATCCATACCACAGGATGCCGAGGGCGCCCAGCAAGATGAGCAAGACACTTCCCTCCCCCTGCCACCAGGGAACCGGACCCGCGGACTCGTTGGAAAATTCAGACTCCTCCCCCGGTTCATCGAAGAACCCCGGGGCGAATCCTAAGGCTACGGAGAGTTGTTCGCCATTTCCGAGATTCCCGGTTGCGGTAAAGCTGACCCGGCCGCTATCCGGCGCGGTCATGGTGCAATTGCGGTCTGCCTCCCGGTTGCGGCCCGTATAGCAGGTGCGTTGGGTCAACTGCAGATCCGCGGGCAGGTCGACCACCACGCCGGCACCGGTGACGGGAAGGCTGACATTGGGTCCGACAATCTCTACCTGCAGTTCGTCCAGGTCATCCTGCCGCGTTACGGCGTTACCGATCCGGTACCGTATCCGATAGACGTACGTTCCGGGTTGGAGGAGCACATCTTTTTGCCCCGCATAGAGGGTGTTGACCCTATCCGCCTCCCGGACGTGATAGCTCTCCTGGCGGCCGTCCCGCTCAACGGACATAATGCGTAGAGGGTACCGGCGCGAATCGGGAAGCGAGCGGGTAATACCACGCTTTACCTGATCGGCTTCGCTGACCACGGTCAGCGTCTCGGTAATCTCGACGGATCGGTCGGTTTGAGGGCGTATTTCTGTCTGCCAGTCGGCAAATCGCTCCTGACCAGGCAAGGAGAGAGTAAATTCTAGGAGAAAGAAGAGGATTATGCAGCGCAAGGGATAAACTTTGGAGAGAAAAATAACCTTTTCGTCTGCTTCCCGGAGCATCCTTTCGACGAAGTGCCGCCCCCGGCCTCCGGAGATAGACTATCTTTCGATATGCTGTGGTTCATTCTGCTTTTTGCCGGCAGAGTCATCCTGTACGCCTTCGCAAGTTGGTTGCCTAAACGCATTGTACAGCCCCGGCGGAGGCTGATCAATCTGGATCCCGGTGATCTGGGCTTCAAATTCGAGGAAGGGAACCTCAAATCGACCGGTGGCTTACTCCTTTCTACCTTCTACGTGCCGGCCACCGTCCCGCCGCGCGGTAACCTGGTTATGTTGCACGGTAAGGACAGTGCCAAGGAGGCTTACCTGGAATATTTACCTCAGTTGGTTCCCTACGGATATAATGTTTTCCTCTTTGATGCCCGCGCACACGGGCGTAGCGGCGGTGGCGTTACGACCTTCGGTTATCACGAATGGCGGGACGTCGTGGACGCGGTGCGCTACCTGAAGTTCCTGGCGCCCGGCCTTCCTACCGGGGTGTTCGGCCACAGCATGGGCGGAGCGGTGGCCCTCCAGGCCATGGCCCGCACCGGCGAGATCGACTTCGGTATCGTCGAAAGCGCCTTCACCCACCTTGGAGACATCACACATGCCTATGCCTGCCGCGAGGCGGGCCTGTCCCTCCCCCGCCCGCTGACCGATGCCCTCCTCGACCGGGCCGAACGAATTGCCGATTTCCGGCACCGGGAAGTGGAGCCGGAGCGCGCCGCCGTCTCGGTCTGGCAGCCGGTACTCGTCATCCACGGAGAGGAAGACCGAAGTATCGACGTGGACCACGGTCGCCGGCTATACGCCGCGCTGGCCGCTACCGATAAGGAACTGTACGTGGTACCCGGTGCCGGGCACGATGACCTCACGGAGGTCGGTGGAGACACTTACTTCCGTCGGCTGCGCGTTTTTCTCACGTCGGTCTGCGAACGGGATTAAGAACCCGTATGTGG
>JBASAV010000314.1:0-2825 GCA_049650785.1 Lewinella sp.
GTACCGGGGTAAAGCGGCTGCGCCTCCTGGGCGTATAGTGTTCCTGCCATCATCAAACCAAGGGTTAGGAGTAGTCGGTGCATGGGTACTTATTTTTGGAGGCTCTCGGCAACGGTAGCTTCCATTCCTTTCGTTTCGATACTTGACAGAGCCGAAGCCAGGGCGGTCTGCAGTTCCGTCCGGTCACTGAGGTCCTGCTCCCAGGCTCGGTCCCAGCCCAGCACCTTCTTGCTCAGTTCGGTCATGCCCTGCTGATCGGGTTCGACATCCGCCCACGCCCGCTGGAGGAATTCAATGGCCCAGGGGTCGTCCTTTAACGGGATATCCTGGGCGTTCCGGTCGCCGCGGTATAAGCGGATCAGGGCGGCCAGCGCGATCACCATGCGCGGTGGTACGCTTCCCTTTTGGTCCATATACGCGAGCAGCGATGGCAATACCCGCGTCCGAAATTTAGACACGGAGTTAAGCGAAATGCTTAGTAGCTGGTGATGGATGAAGGGATTGCGAAAGCGGTCGAGCACGTCATTCGCGAATTGATCGAGGTCGACCTCCGGCAGCGAGAGCGTCGGGATAATCTCCTGAAATAACACCTGCTTGATGAAGGCGCCCGTGGTCTCATCTTCGAGCGTCTCCCCCACCGTTTCCTTCCCACTTAGATAACCCACCGGTACCATTGAGGTATGCGCCCCGTTGAGGATCGCCACCTTACTGCGGCGGTACGGAGTCAGATCATCTACGTAGATTATGTTGAGACCGATCTGGTCCAACGGAAGTTCCGCCCTGACCGCCGCCGGCGCCTCGATGGCCAGCAGGTGATAGGGTTCGCCCTGGGTGACGGCCACGTCCTGATAACCGATCTTTTCCTGTACTTCCTGCATTTCATCCTTCCCTACGCCGGGAACGATACGGTCCACCAGGGTACTACAAAACGTACAATGATTCCGGACCCAATCAATAAAGCCGGAGCCAAGCTCCCACGAGTCAGCGTTACGGATGACCAGGTCCCGGAGGACGCTGCCGTTGTCGACGATCAGCTCCATGGGAATAACAATATTCCCGCGCTCCGGCGCCCCATCGAAATGTGTAAAGCGACGGAATAGCCAGGCGGTCAGCTTGGCGGGAAATTCCGATGGCGGCGTATCCGACAGCTGGTCATCCTCCGAAAAGCGGATGCCGGCCTCCGTGGTATTAGAGATGATGTAGCGCATGACCGGCTTCTCGGCCGAAGCCAGGAAGGTGTCCCATTCCGAATCCATGCTGATGACCCGGCTGACGTTCGTGATCAGGTCCTGGCTGTCGACGAGTTCCCCCTGCTTGATACCCCGGGTGAGCACGTGGTAAAGGCCCTCCTGGGCGCGCCAGTCGCGGTATATCTGCCGGTCCGAGTTATTGGCTACCAATACACCGAGGGGTTGGTCGGCCTGCCGGTTATATACCTCGACGATCCAGTCCGCGAAGCCACGTAAAAAATTGCCTCCGCCAAACTGCAGGATAGCTTCCTGCGGAGCCGGTCCGACGCCGGCGTTCTTTCGATTAAGTTGTTGCATAGTTGTTTGATTACAGCGAAACGCCGCGTTTCCAGGGGATGAAGTCGTCCTGTCCGAGCTGCTCGGAGCGGGTACGCTGTTCTCCGCTGGCGATACGGATCAGTAGCTCCAGCAGTTCCGTCCCCTTCGATTCAATGGTGTCTTCGCCGGAGACGACCGTCCCCGCATTGATGTCGATAATATCGTTCATCCGCGTGGCCAGGGCGTTGTTGCTCGACATCTTGACCGTGGGAGCTACCGGGTTGCCAGTTGGCGTTCCCAGGCCCGTGGTAAAGACGATGAGGGTAGCTCCCGAGCCGGCCAGGCCGGTGGTGCTCTCTACGTCATTGCCGGGCGTACAGAGCAGGTTGAGCCCCGGACGCGTAGCCTGTTCCGTGTAGTCGAGCACGTCGGCTACCGGCGAGGTACCGCCTTTCTTGGCCGCACCGGCGGATTTGATGGCGTCCGTGATCAGCCCATCCTTGATGTTACCGGGGGACGGATTCATGGAGAAGGCCGAACCGACTTCCTCGGCCCGCTTGCTGTAGGTACGCATCAGGTTGACAAACTTCTTGGCCAGTTCATCCGTGGTACAGCGGTTGACCAGTTCCTGCTCCACCCCGTTGAGCTCGGGGAATTCGGAGAGGATGGTCTTTCCACCCAGGGCCACCAGCAGGTCCGAGGCGTAGCCGAGGGCCGGGTTGGCCGTGATGCCGGAAAAGCCGTCCGATCCACCACATTCCAATCCGAGCGTTAGTTTGCTTATCGGAGCGGGCTTCCGCTCGATGGTATTGGCCTGCATGAGTCCGGTAAAGGTGATCTTCACGGCCTCGGCGATGAAGTCGCGTTCGGAGCGACTCTGCTGTTGCTCGAGAATATAGAGTGGCTTTTTAGAGTCCGGAGCGATACGGTCCACCGCCTCCCGCAGTAGCGATATCTGCGCGTTCTGGCAACCCAGGCTGAGGATCGTTGCCCCCGCCACGTTGGCATTATTTACGTAGCCAGCCAGCAGGCGGCATAGCGCTTCGGAATCCTGTCGGATGCCACCGCATCCGCCCTGGTGCCGCAAAAATTTAATACCATCCACGCGTGGAAAGACCCGGTTGCTTTGCATCTCATCCCCGGAACGTAGCACGTCGGTATGCAAAATATCTTCGGCACTGGAACCCTCCCGGTACTGCCGGATTAGAGTGTCTACGTCTACGCTGAACTCCTTCTCGGTCACGTAGCCCAGCTTCTCGACCATGGCGGCCTCGATGACGGAGATGTTGCGGTTCTCACAGAAGACCAGGGGAATGA
>JBASAV010000315.1:0-8361 GCA_049650785.1 Lewinella sp.
CCAGGATCCGATTATCAGTCAGGTGAAGCTCATCGCCGAGCCCTGGGATGTCGGACCGGGGGGCTACCAGGTCGGTGCTTTTCCGGTGCTCTGGTCGGAATGGAACGGTAAGTTCCGCGACGACGTACGGGAATTCTGGAAGGGGGACGCCACGGGGGTCGCGGAGATGGCCTACCGCCTTACCGGCAGCAGCGATCTGTACGAACTGAGCGGCCGCCGGCCGGCCGCGAGTATCAACTTCGTCACGGCCCACGACGGTTTTACCCTGCGAGACCTCTATAGCTACAACGAAAAGCATAACCTGGCCAACCAGGAAGACAACCGCGACGGCGAATCACACAACGATAGCTGGAACTGTGGCGTGGAGGGGGAAACGGACGACCCCGAGATCAAAGCCCTTCGCCTGCGCATGCAACGCAATCAACTGGCTACCCTCTTATTCAGCCAGGGCGTTCCGATGATCTGCATGGGCGACGAATACGGCCGCACGCAACTCGGGAACAACAATGCCTACTGTCAGGATAATCCCGTCAGCTGGTTCGATTGGGATTGGAGTAACGAGCAGCAGGAACTGCACGATTTCACCCGCTACCTGATCACCCTGCGCCGGGAGAACCCGGTCTTTCATCGGCGGCGCTTCTTCAGTGGCCACAAGATCCACGATTCCCACATCGGTGATATTCTCTGGCTCAACCCATCGGGCCATGAGATGACCGAGTCGAACTGGAACGATGGCAATCAACTCTGCATCGGCATGATCCTCAACGGAGAGGGGATGGACGAGTACGACGAACGCGGAAAGCGGATCAAGGACGACATCTTCCTGGTCATTCTCAACGGCTACTGGGAAGGGGTGGAATTCACCTTGCCCGGCGTCCGCGAATTCACCCGCTGGGAACTGCTGGTAGACAGCCACACCAGTGACATCCCCAAGCCCGGAAATTACTCCGCTGACGAACCATTCCTGCTCGGGCCCCGCAGCCTGTACACCTTCCGCCTCAAGCTGCGCAGCGCCAACCGCGATGCCGCCGGCCAACGCAAGGTGACCATTGTCGAGCAGGTGCGTAAATTGCTGCAGATGATCCAGGAATAAGCTGGACGGCAAACGCACTGCTATGCAATTACTGACGCACCGTCAGATCGACGCCAAGGTCACCCGCCTGGCTATGGAGATTCTTGAGCACAATACGGCCGAAACCGAATTGTACATCCTCGGCGTGAATAACCGGGGCATGGAACTGGCCCGCCGCCTGTCCGAAGGGCTGCGGACCCTTTCCGATGCCCCGCTTCACCTTTGGAATCTTCGTATCGATCCCCGTAAACCCCTGGAAAGTGGCCCGGAATTGGACCATGACGTTCGGGAACTGAACGGGAAGCCGGTGCTGGTGGTGGACGACGTAGCGAATACCGGTCGGACCCTCTTCTACGCCCTCGGCGCGCTGCATCAGGTGCTGCCGAGCAAGATCGAGGTGGCCGTACTGGTGGATCGCCAACACAAGGAATGGCCGATCTACGTTACCTACAGCGGACTGGTGCTCTCCACCACCCTCGGGGATAATATTCTCGTCGAGTTTGGAAACGAAGATGCCGCGCTGTTGGAGTAGCGGGTCAGTGGCTTACAGTTGGAATCCGATGGTCAGGTAATAGGTCCGCGGGGCGCTGGGAATGATGCCCGGTCCGGGGTAGCCGGTAGCGCGACGGGTGAAGTAGACTTCGTCCAGCAAATTATTAACCCCTGTTTCCAGGGTCAGCGCCTTCCATCCGTAGCGCAGGCTTAGATCGGCCACCCCGTAGGCGGGAATGCTTCCCACGATACCCCGCTGGTTATCCCGCCGGTCCTGGGGGGCATTACTCGCATCGGTGAATTGCTCGCTGAGGTAGCTGTACTGCAGCGACCCCAGCAGGTTGCCGTAGCCGAAGCGCAGGCCGGTCTTCAGATTGAGGCGGGGAATGAACTCTACGGCCTTCCCTTCCACACCTGGAATGTCGGAAGAAGTGTAACGGGAATCGGTCAAGTTGGTATTGGCGAACACGGTCAGCGTATAGGCCGGTACGTTTTCCTGGCCTTTGCGCTGGAGTACCTCCCACTCCACCAGCGATTCCAGACCGTAGAGATAGGCCTCCCCGATGTTGCTGCGGAGGCGAATGATACGGCCCGTTTCTACCTCTTCCCCGTCGGCATTGGTGCGGACTTCAGTGGTCAGTACCTCTCCCAGGCGGTTGCCGTAGCGTATCGCGAAGACATTGGCGTTGTACACCCACCGGCCCGCCCGACCCCGCAGACCGGCATCGGCGGTGAAGCCCCGCTCGTCGCGGATGTCCGGATCAACCTGGAAGCTGGGGTTGACCGTCCGGATATCATTGAAGGTGACCGAACGGTAGTTTTCACTTGCGTTGGCAAAAAGCTCCAGCGCGGGACTCCAGCGGTAACTCAGTCCCAATCCGAGTAGCACCAACCGACGCTCGAAGACCCGATCGTCGGTAAATTCCTGGTCGCGGATAGGATTGCCGGCCAGGTCGAAATCGAATCGCCGGTAGCTGCCTTCGCTCGCCGTGCGGATGTACTCGAAACGCACGCCCGGGGTAACGCTGAAGCGGTCCGTCAGGTAGAAGATATGCTCGCCAAACAGGGCTACGTTGCGATTAGGGAAGGTGAAGCTCGACTGACTGGGGTAGCTGGGAAACCGGTCCGTGGCCAGCGAGAAGTCGGGATCGGCCCCGGCGCTTCCGGGTCCCTGAACAGCCGTGTTGTCGGCCCGGTAGAGCTTGGCGCCCACCAGGGCGATGGCCGTCCGTTCCCCAATTTCGTAGCGACGGAGAAGACGGGCCTCCGCTCCGTAGTTGCGGAAGTTGCCAATCAGCAGATCGCGCGGCTGTTCGGGGTCGTCGGTCTGGCTCACCCGGTTGGTGCGAAAGCCAACGGCGCTTCGGCTGGCGTCCAGACCGAACAGATTCACGCTGAAGCGTAGCCGGTCGGTGAAGCGGTGTTCCAGGCGCAGGCTGTAGAGCTGCCAGTCCACGGCGAACCAGTTGCGTGCGCGATTGCTGCCGTAAGGATCGTCGTAGAAGGCGGCATCGGTCAGGCCCCCGGCCTGCTGGGCGAGGTAATCCAGGTAGGTATACTCGAAGCTGATCTTCGTGCGGGATGGCTCGCCGGAGCGGTTTTGTGGAACGTAATCGAGGTGAACGAAGGCATTATCGGAGGCGAATTCGGAGTTTGGGCGAAAGCCGTCTCCCCGTTTGCGATTGTAAAAAGCGTAGTAGCCAATTGGCCCAAGCTGGCCGCTCAATCGGTTAAAGGAGGTGAACAGCCGGTTGCTACCGATGGTCTGCCGGGTGAGTACGCTGAGCTTTTTTGTCCGGTCCGGTTCGTGGAAGACGAAGTTGACCAGCCCTCCGAATTGGGTGCCATACTGCAGACTGGCCGCCCCGCGTACCACCTCTACCCGGGCCAGCGCTTCGGCCGGCGGCGTGTAGTAGCTTTCCGGATAGCCCAGTACGTCGGCACTGATATCGTAGCCGTTTTGCCGGGTATTGAAGCTGGCTGACCGGTTCGGGTCCAGTCCCCGACCACCGATGTTAAGCTGCAGGCCCGCGTCGTCGTTCTCGTAGATATTCAGGCCCGAGACTTCGGCGTATATCTGTCGCGCCTGGTTGGTGGCCAGGTTAACGGTTAGCGCATCCAGGCTGACGACCTCCGTTTTCCGGCCCGCGTAGATAGCCGTCCCCTCCACCGCCCGCAGGCGCGTCAGGGCCTCGCGCTCCTCCACTTCGCCTACGACGGTGACGGAGCTCAGCGTCTGGCTCAGGGGCAAGAGCTCGATCTCGCGGCGACTATCCTGCGGACGGAGTGTAAACTGACGCGTAGCGTAGCCCACCCGAAACGCGGTAACCAAACTATTTTGGGCGCCGGAGCGCGGGAGAAGAGCTGATCCCGAGCGGTCGGTTGTAAAGACCCGCCCACTTTCCTCGACGAATAATTCCACAGCGGGGATACCGGTTCCGCTAGTGTCCGAGACCACTACCTCGACCGAAGCTTGCCCCGTCAGGGCAGCGGTACAAAAGAGCAGCAAAGGGGCCAGGACATACTTCCTAAAATCCATAAATCACGTCTTCAAAGGGTAGCAGCCACTTCCGGGGCGGGTCGTCGGCGGAAATGGTCGTCAGGTCAACGCTGGGGTCCACGTAGGCGCGGCTCATCCGGCCGTTCAGGGCGACGTAACTCTCGACGTACACGGCGGGATCGACGAAACCCCGTTCCCGGTAGTGATCGGCGAGAAAGTGACCGAACTCCAACAGGAAGTCCGGTTGGGTAGTCATCTGTTTCTCCTGGAAGGTGGACAGAAACTCGCGGTTGTTGACGATTACCTGACCATCACCGGCGCGATCTTCGACGCGGAAGCTGGCCATGCCGGCCTTCTCGATCAGCATCACCCGCCAGGAGAACCGGAACCCATTCTCCGTCCAGAAGAGCTCATCCTGCTGAAGCACGTGACGGAAGGGGAAAAGTACATGGTAGGCCAGTACCGCAACGATGGCCGCCTGCGATAGCGCTGGTGCCCGGTACGCACCCACACTGACAGATCGGGCGCGATTCCCCAGGCGAGGGAGCACGGCCCGCAGGGTAGCGACGATTCGCCGGTGGGTATCGTCGTCGAAGAAGATCAGCGCGCTCACGATCATGATCCACGGGAACATACCGATGGGGAAAAGCACCCACGTCATCACGTGAAAGAGCACCACCAGTAGGAAAGCCAGGGGACGACTGCGCCGCCACCAGAGCAGAAAGGGAATCACCAGGTCGTAGATCGCCCCCGCCCAGGCGAAGGCGAAGTGTACCCAGCGCTCGCGGAACAGTGGGCCTACCAGGGGGAAGTGATCCCGCCCCGGCAGCCAGGTGGCCAGGGGTTGCGCGTGCAGCAGCCAGTCGGAATTAAGCTTCGCCAGGCCGGCGTAGAAGTAGACCACGGCTACGAATATTCGAATGGCATTCACGTAGAATAGGTTGGCCCTGTTCCTGCGCTCCGCCGCCCCAAAACCCGCCGGAATCGGGACGAATATTAGTAAAAACGCCAGCAGACTGACGAAGTAATAGTGGTTTAAATAGGTGGTCTTGTCCATCAGCTCGATGTAGGTGAAGCTGAGGAAGAAGGCGACAATCGCGATCCGGTACCGGTAGCCGATCATGACGCAGAAGGCCGCTAATCCGGCAACCGCAAAAAGCGCGAAGGTCCACTCGCCGAGGGGCTTGACCCACTCAAAGTAGCGGTAGGAAAAGAAGAAATCGGGGTATATATAGAGCTTACGGATCCATCCATACGACCAGAAACGGACGATACTGAGCAGCATCATCAGGCCGAATCCGATCCGGAATACGATGAGCGGTGCCGCGCTAGTCTCCGTCCGCATCCACGTAATCTACGCTGATGTTGAGGGCCTGTAGCATGTCGACCTTCAAAAGAATGACGTTCCGCTGCAGGGCATCGTAGAGCTGCAGCATTGCGGTATTATCGGTTTCCACCTGCGTAGCGAGATCATCGTCCAGGGGGGCAGCGGCGGCACGGGCGTCCGCGAAGCCGGCAACGATCCGCTCACTGAGTAGTTGACCGTCCCGCTCTACACCCAGTACATCCAGGTAGTCCTTGAGTCCAGGGGAGGTGGTAAAGAAGCTTTCGGCGGCATCTAGGCTTTCCAGGAATAGTTCCTTGCTTAGTCCACCGTGGTAGGGGGCTTCGGCTAGCATGGGCATCGGATCGCTCGAGAAGACCCCGGCCGGAATGCCGATCTTACCGGCCCGCAGGTATTTCTCGTACCAGAGGATGTAGTCATTGACCGTGCGATCGACCGAGGCGGTGGCACTGCTGCCCGCGCTCTCGACGTAGTTGTCCCGGGACTGGTCACGCCAGGCTTGGTGGAAGGAAGTCGCCGGCCCCGTTAATTCGCCGACCAGCCTGGCGATCCGGTCCCTATGGGCGGCGGGATCCGGGGTGCCGTATAGCAGGTAATCGAGGGCGGGGAAGCCCTGGATATCGAAAGTAGAAGGGAGTTGGTACCTAGCATCGGTTTCGGTAAGCAGGCGGACCGTATCTACCGGATAGGTATTTGCCCGTTCCCGGAGATTGCTGGCCTCCGCGCCCCGGAAGGCGAAGAGGTCGGCACGCTGCCACGCCAAATACGATCGCTCGAATTCCACCTTTACGCTGTCCAGCGCAGACGGGGTCGGATCAGCCTGATAACGGATAGCAGCCATGTCGAGGTGGCCGAGCGCGGCCATATATTCGGCAATAGCCGGGCTGATGACGTTGTCGGCCCAGTGCGCTAGCATCTCCTCCCTATCGAAGGTGTCAGTGATTCCGGGATCGTCTTCTGCCTGTGGGTCACACGCCAGGAAAATCAACGGGAGGAATAAGAAAACAAGTCGGTAGGCTTTCATAGGGGATTATTCGGCGGCCTCGGTCAGCGTCAGGCCGAAGGCATCGGAAATTAGGTTAGCCTGGGCACGTACCGTGGCGGGGGCAACGGTCCAGAGTCCGTTTTCGTTGTCGGCGACCAGGGCACGCTGTACCTCGGCTACCTCCTCCCGGTTGAGATACGGCGCATCGGTGCCGGGGTCGTGCGTGAACTGCAGACTGTAGACGAATCCGTAGGCTTCGCTCAGGGCATGAAAGCCGGCGGTGGGGGTTCCGGTTTCGATGGCGTCCGCACCGCGCATGAGGTAGAAGATGCCACGTACGGCGATCACCTGGCTGACTAACTCCTGGATGATTTCAGCCTGCTCGTCGCGCTCGGCGTAGTCACCGGCCACGATGGCGGCGCGACCACGAACGAAGGCGGTAAAGATGTCCTCCGCGATGCCGGTGTAGTCGGGGTCGGCATCGACGCGCTGGATGTATTCATTGAGGAAACTGTCGTCGTCGCCCAGGGTAGCGAGCGGATCGGCGGGGTTGGCGGCTGCACCGAAAACGTAGCCGTAGGCCTCGTCCCACTTGTGTTCCATGGTGGTGTACGGCTCGCCGTCTTCCGTGGTGCCGGCTTTGTTGTCAGCACGGTTATCGGCTTCGTCGAGGACGGCGGAGCTGAGGTAGTTATTCAGGGTCTGGTCGACCATAAGGGCACCAATCAGAGACTTCGCGAATACCTGATTGTACTCCAGTCCATCTGCGTTGACGTAGCGGGCACGGCTGCCGTCGGCGATTTGGCCGGCTTCACCGGCGGTAGCGAGTTCATTCCAGCGGGGAAAAACCTCGGTGGCCTGTGCCTCCAGCCAGGTGTCGAATTCGGATTTGATGACCGCGGAAGTGGTCGCATCGGCGAAAAAGTAGTCGCGACTGGCGGCGACCTTACTACGGATGGACTTGGTGGCGGCGTTCAGATCGTCGTCTGAGAAGGGGTCGACGTCCTCACCGTTAGCGCCTTCGTTGCGAAACATTGCCTGGAGGCCGGTTCCGCTCGTAGTCGGATCGACCATCGCATCGATGAGTTCTTCCGCCATGGCAATCCGGGTGCGCTGCCCCTCAAAGCTGACCGTGGCGCTTCCGGAACGCTCGAAAGCGTAGGTATCGGGCACCTCGAAGATGGGTTCAACGACGTCATCGTCATCACATCCGGTAAAGAAACAGGCTAATAGAAGGAAGGCGAACAGGGTAAGACGGCTCATTGGGGGCGTGCTGGTTATCTGTAATAAGTCTTAATAAGCACAAATGTAGGGATCACCTGCGGGGGTGACCAAGCCAAAGGGGTATTATTTTTAATCTGTCTAAATAATTTTGGGGCAGACTGTAAAAAAGCGGGTAATCGGTTAATTCCGGCACCCGCCAAGTGTCGCCGTGCTGCTTATCTTCCCGCACCCCAAACAGCATACCTCATACTATGGCCACCCAAAAAAGAAAACGCTTTAAGAGAATCCTCGTCGCCAACCGTGGAGAGATCGCCATCCGCATTCTCCGCGCCGCCAGCGAATTGCAGATGCGCACGGTGGCCATCTACACCTACGAAGACCGGTACAGCCTGCACCGCTATAAAGCCGACGAGAGCTACCAGATCGGTCCCGACGACGAGCCCCTGCGGCCCTACATCGACATCAAGGCCATCATCCAGCTCGCGAAGGAGAAGGGCGTGGACGCCATTCACCCCGGCTATGGATTCCTTTCGGAGAACGTAGACTTTGCCCGGGCCTGTCTCGAGGCGGGCATCGAGTTTGTCGGTCCCTCGCCGGATAGCATGGACCAGCTCGGCGACAAAGTGGCCGCCAAAGAACTCGCCCGCCGGGTAGGCGTGCCCCTGATCCAGGACAGCGACAAGGATATCTCCGATCCGGAACTCGCGGCCTCCGAAGCCGAGCGCATCGGGTACCCCGTCATC
>JBASAV010000316.1:0-2933 GCA_049650785.1 Lewinella sp.
AACTTGGATACATCGATACCGAACGCGTGGCCGTCGGTGGACATAGCTACGGGGCATTCATGGTGGCCAACCTGCTGAGTCACAGTGACCTCTTCGCCGCCGGTATTGCCCGTAGTGGAGCTTACAACCGGACGCTGACCCCTTTCGGCTTCCAGAGCGAGCAGCGCAACTACTGGGAAGCACCAGAAATATACTACGGCATGTCTCCCTTCATGCACGCCGAAAAAATGAAGACGCCACTACTGCTGATTCACGGGGAAGCCGACAACAACAGCGGCACCTACCCCCTCCAGAGTGAACGCTACTTCAATGCCCTGAAGGGGCTAGGAGCTACCGTCCGCCTCGTCATGCTTCCCAAGGAGAGCCACGGATACCGGGCCAAGGAAAGCATCCTCCACCTGCTGTGGGAACAGGACAAATGGTTGGAAGAGCACGTGAAGAACAAAGATCCGATGCGCTAACGGCCCAACCAATCGGCGCGCCTCTCCTGGCTTTTCGTATCGGCTCCTTCCAGGAGGCCGGAACGAAAAGCCGGACTGGCGGCGGCGGTGAAGGTGGTCGTTTTCTCGTCCCCCAACTGTTCGTAGGTGACGGAGTAAGTTTCCCCTACCTGCATGTCGCGTACGGCCTCATCCCAGTCTGTCTGGGTAGTTATGGTCTTACCATCGAGGGATAGTAACCTGGTGCCCCGATCGATACCCGCAGCATAGAGTGGGTTGTTTTCGTATATCGGCCCGGCAACGCTCAGCCCGCCGTCACGCTCCGCCAGACGTAAACCGTAGAATCCGACGCTATCGGGTTGTTCCTGCGCCACTTCGATACCGTAGGGAGCAAGCAATTCCCCGTAATCCGGCAGTTCACTACCGTGAATATGCTTTTCGAACCATTCGGCGGCCCAGGCGGAATCACCGGCGACTTCCGCCACTGCGAGTTGAATATCGCGAATGTGGTAGGGTATCTCGGGCTTGCCGTACCGTTGCCACATCAGCCGCATGACCTCGTCCAACTGATGGTCACGCTCCCGGAGCTGCAAATCGAGAGCCAGACCCAGGACGGCACCGTAGGTGTAATAGCTCACGAAGGTGTTGGCGTAGTTGTCCGGGTCGTTGGCCGTAGCCGCATCAACGAAGGGAGCCATCTGACTCATACTCGCCGGTCCACGATAGCCGCGACCGGGTGAATTGATGACGTAGTTGAGCTGTCCGGCCAGACCCTCGGCGTATTTCCCCGGGTCAAGGATGCCAGCGCGGACAAGTGCCACATCATCGAAGTAACTGGTGAAGCCTTCGGCAAACCAGAGTTCGCTGCTCATATTGACGTGGTCGAAATTAAAGGGTTCCAGGCTGGCCGGACGAATGCGTTCCACGTTCCAGCAGTGGAAGAACTCGTGACTCACGGTCCCGATCAGCCGCTGCTGGTTGCCCTCCAAACCGATGGAAGCCGAACAAATGGTGGAGTTGCGGTGCTCCATTCCGTCGCCACCGATCCAGGGATTGTAGGACAGCAGGAACGTGTATCGGCCGTAGTCGTAGGCGGGCAGCTCCCCGTATATCGACTGCTGTGCAAGAACTACTTTTTCGACCCAGTCCACGTACCCGCTGAAGACCTCTTCGCTGTCTTCACTCATCAGGACCACTTCAATCGTATCGACCCGCTCTCCGCTGGCTACCGGGAAGGCTTCCCGCATCATCTCCCCAACCAGGGTGGGTGAATCGAAGAAGTAATAGTAATTCGGGGCAGCAAATCGTCGCTTTCCCAGATCGACCAGCTGGGTGGCTACCTCCCACTCGGGACGCTGTTCAGCCGGAAGCTGTAATAGGATAGGTCGGTCGTTGAGGTTTTCGCCGTAGAGAAAGCTGGCCGGCATATTCAGATGGAGCTTTCGGTCGTCGATACCGGAATAGGTACCGTCGCCCCCGTTGGCGAACAGCGTGTACGTCAGACGGACCATTCCACCGTGCCCGGTGATTGCCCAGGTATTGGGATCGGTATGCGCGACATCCAGTGGATCTCCCGATGCACCCGTGGCGCGCAGGTCGTAAACATTCCGGGCAAAATTGTGCTGGGCATAGCGGCCGGGGCTGAACTGGGGCATTTTCACGTAAAAGACACCGTTCGGCACGGCAGGGAATTCCACGGTGATGTCCAGTTCGTGCTGCTGCACCCGGCTGAGGTCAAGCGAATACACGACCGTAGCCGGATGGTCGGCCACCCAGTCTAGTTGGGCACTGAGGGAAAGGGTAGAAGACAGCGTAAATAGTAAGGCTAGGAAACGCATGGGGCTTGGTTAGCTTAGAGTAGACAGATCTCTGACGAATGGCCGGTAGCCCGCCGCGGCCACCTCATCGAGGCGGGCGCGGGCCTGATCGGCGGTAGCAAATGTACCGACCACAATTTTGTGTAGGCCATTGACCTCCTCCACGACCACTGGCAAACCGAACGCCTGCTTGAGGGAGGCAACCGTGGATACCACGTTTTGATAGTTACCGTAAGCCCCCACCTGCAGTCCGAAGCCCGCTTTCTGTGCCGGTTCCACGTCCAGGCGGTAGGCACTGGCGGGTGCGGCGGGGGGAGCAGGCAATGTTACCGGATTCGTACGCCGCCGGACTGCTTCGGCAACCGCGCGTTCGGCATTGACGCGCCCGAATCCAAACTGATTACTCCAACCACTGGCATCGTAGCCGGCGGGACTGCCAATCTTGTCAGCCGTTTGTTCCAGGATTGCTTTTACCTCGCGGGCCGTTAAATCCGGGTTGGCGCTGAGCATAAGCCCACAAATCCCCGCCACCAGCGGCGTTGCCGCAGAGGTCCCACCAAAATGCTTGTGGTAGCGTCCGCGATCCCGCCCGTCGACGTAGTATTTCTTTTCCGGTGGCAGATCACGCTGACCCGGATCCCAGCTGCACCTCGCGGCGAGCACCGGCCAGCCGCCG